>NZ_BMOD01000033.1 GCF_014646895.1 Deinococcus roseus | reverse complement strand
CGGTTTTGTGGAAATGTCCAGGTCTACTCTTTCAGCGGATTTTCCTTTCTTTTTGATCGCTGACACCACAGCATTTCAGCCTCGGGTAAACCATTAACTGTCCTTTTCGTCAGCAAGTACAGCCTGGGTGAAAGCCCTGGTTTTTTCTCGTCAAAGCCCTGACGTAATCGCATGACGAAATCATTTTGACGAAATACAATGAGGACATGAGTTTTGTCAGTTCAGAAAACAGCGGCCCTAAGGTTGGGTATGCCCGGGTTTCCACCCGGGATCAAAACCTAAACCTCCAAGAAGACGCCCTCACCCGCGCCGGTTGCCTCAGGATCTTCAAAGACACCAGCAGTGGAGCCAAGAAAGACCGTCCAGGACTGTCAGAGGCTTTGAACTACCTGCGTGCTGGAGACACCCTGGTTGTTTGGAAACTCGATCGCCTTGGGCGGAGTCTGCAGCACCTGATCGAAGTGGTCACTGTGCTGAACGAGAAAAAAGTGAACCTGCTGGTGCTACAAGAAGGCATCAACACCTCCACAGCCAATGGCAAATTGTTCTTCCATATCTTCGGAGCCCTGGCCGAATTTGAAAGGGACCTCATCCGCGAAAGAACCCAGGCAGGGCTGGATGCGGCAAGGGCCAGAGGGCGTCAGGGTGGGAGAAAATCAGCTTTGTCAGAGGACCGGCAACAGGTGGTTCTGGAACTACTGCGCAACCCAGCGCATTCAGTGAAGGAGATTGCGGAGACGTTTGGAGTGTCAGAGCGCTGCATCTACCGCCTCAAGGCCAAACACCGCAAGAAATCCAAAGAATAGCGTCTTGAACGGCTTAAATTTGCTGACTCCGCAAAAACCTTAATCATTGGCATGACCCCAACAAAGCCATCCAGGTGCTGATCAGCGATGACCTCACCGCATGCCGCGCCCTGAGGTCCGAGCATTTGAAACCCCATGTGAACGACGGCCTGAGGGAGTATGCCCTCAAGGTGCTCCAGCCAGAGCAGCAGACCCCTCTGTTCCCGGATCTGGCCAGTGTCACCCCGGAAACCATCAGTCCCCTCTTCCCCGGCATGGCTTTTTGAACCCGCAAGGGGACCTCAGGGGCACAGATGACCTGTGACATCGTGTGATGTCAAATGCAGGAGGGGTTGCACAGTGTGGCCTTTGCAGGCAAAAGGAAAACAGGATTTGAGCGTCTGGACTTGCCTTTCTGCGAATTTTGGTGTATACTAATAGACAGATAAGTTATCGAACGCTGGTTTTCGGCAAGCCTGTTGCTGAAAACCAGACCGTTGGAGGAAGCAACATGACCTGGCAAAAAGCCATCCAAGCCGTTGCGGAGACACTGGAAAAACACCGAGCCACCCTTGCACCCCCGGTCATCACCAGCATTGAAGCCGCCATCCAGGCCAGCCGAACCCAGCTTGACCAGGGGGACAGCTCAGGACTCCTTGCAGCCAGCGAAAGATGCCGCAACCACCTCTGGATCTGGACTTACCCAGACCCTGAACACAACCAGATTCACCGGCGACTGGTTCAAGCCGCATTCCTGCTCAGCAAACCCCTCTACCGCCATTACACGGAACAAACCCGCCATGACTTTGTGATGCTGGCGCTGCAGAAAAGACACCCCTGACATCACACGATGCCAGACCTCCAGACCCGAAAGGCCACACATGCCCCTGACCCTCGAAAAAAGACATGAGCAATACCAGGAAGGCAACCGGGTGTGCATCCTGATTGCCAGCGCACTCGCCCACAGCGCCCTGTTCACCCAATTCCTGCACGGCACCATCACCCGCACCACCCCCAAAGCCCTGCAGATCCAAATAGACGACCCCCACACCCCCAACAGCCGGGTGCACCAAAAAACCCTGTGGCTGCCCAGGAGAGCCCTCATTGAAAAAGAAAAAAGCACCCACCTCGCCAAATGGTTCATTCCAGACCGATACACCAGTCACCTGCTCGAAAACCTCCCCCAATCCGGCGTGAGCGCCCGCGCCTTCTGAGGAAGCATGCTGAAACGACTCCTGCAATCCAGCCAGATGGTGCTGCTCGACCTTGAGAGCGGCACCCCACCCACCGAAAGCCTCACGGTGCTCAAAAGCACCCTGAGAAACCTGCAGCACCCCATCACCTGTTACCTGGCATTTGGACATGGTCTTGCAGGCATCATCACCATCCACCACCTGCACCACATCGAATTCCTGCCCATCTGCCAAAGGCCAGAAATGTACTACTGGATGAACGACCAGGCCCCCCACACCGACACCATCAGTGAACATCACTACCGCACCCTCACCACTTGGGCCGCAGCTGGAATTCCCCACCAACACCTTGAAGACCTGCTCACCGATCAAGAAAGAATCGATCTGTACGCCAAAATGGTCCACCATCACACCACGCACCCGCAAGGAAACACCTTTCTGCACAGTTTCATTCACGCCCTGCAAAATACCCCCGAACTGCACCCCAGGATCTGGCCATGAGGACCTACCATCACATTGGAGCACTGCCCGAAGAACACCACCGGCACTGCCCGCAGCACGTGCGAGAACAGGCCATGGGCGGAGACCGCCCCCACCTTGTGGAGATCCTCTGGGATGAACTGGAAGGCTTCGCCCCAGAAGACCCCGGATACGGCCACCGACAGTACAGCGTTAGACCGTACCGGGTGACTGACAGATGCGACGGCACCCGCGACGAAAACGCCCTGTACATCCTCAAACTCTACCTGCAGCACGCCGGACTCGATTACAGCACCACCCACACCGCCGCCTACCCCGATGAACCCCCCAAATGGGAATCCGAACTGTGGGAGGACCCCAGCTGGATCCAGCGGGAAATCGAACCCTGCCCCCTCACCCGCGAAAACTTCCACCACCTGCTGGACAGCCTGTACGACATGAACCACCACAGCCTCGTTGCACTCCTCAAAGACCTGGAACGCAACCAGCAACTCAAATTCACCCCCCTGCAAGGAGCCAAATGACCACTTTCAACCTGGACCACACCAAACTCAAACGCCTCAAAGCTGTTGTTGACCTCTGGAAGACCCAGGAAACACTCAAATCCACCACCCCCAAACGGGACCGGGTGTACCTGTGGAACCACCAGGGCAAACTGCATTTCGTGACCCACACCCCCAGCCTGATGGTGATTCTGACCATGCAAGACGCCCCGGCAGACGCCCCAGCAGGCACCCACTGGTCTTACAGCATGAAAGAGCTGATGAACGCCACGCACTGGAGCGGAACCAGTTACACCCTGAACCCCACCACAGGAACCCTCACCAGCCAGCGCAATACCCTGCAGGGACAAAGTGAACAAGACGACCTGCCCAAATTCGACCGGGTGATCCCCACCCGGCCAACGGTTCACGCCCTCAAGGCCCTCACCCCCGTTCCAGGCATTGCTGCTTTCATGACAGCAGCAGAAGGCCTCAGTTGCCAGTTCACCCGTCATGTTCTGGTGGCCAGCGGAGAGGACTGCTACATCCAGACCACCTACGCCCGTGAGGACGAAACCCACAGAGACACCCTGCTGATTCCCCTGCCTGACACCCCGAGCCTGAACACCCCTTTCAAAACCCCAATGGAGCACCTATGAACCCCACCCAGGACTTTCACCAGGAGCTGCTGCAGTTTGAACAGTGGAACCGTCAAAACCACCACCACACCCACAGGAAAACCCTGCAGATGCTGGCAATGATGATGCTTTTGGCCCTGCCCACACTGGTTTTCATGGCAGGCAGCACCCTCACCCCCACCCTCAAATGGACTGCCGTGGGTTTCTTGCTCATCACGGTGCTGCTCACGGCCCTGTTCATCAGCACCCAGCAAACCCAGAAGCACCTGAAAGCCGCCTGGATTCACCTTTCGGTGGCAGGCACCATGGAGGCTTTTGAGCGCCATGCCCGCAGCCAGCTGCAGGGCATCTGGACCATGGTGGACCACCACATCCACTTTCAGGACAACACCCTCACCCTCACCGGATGGTGGCTGGACCCACAAGGGCAGGTCATGCGGGTTGCCTGCGAAGTGCATTTCCCCCTCAGGCACTTCGGGAAATGGCAGCAGCACCCGCTGGATGAACACGAGGCGAGACAGCTGCTGGAGGACCTGCCAGGGGTGCATTACAGCGAAAGCAGGCTCAGGCAAATGGTGGAAGGTCCAGCCCAGGGTTGATGAAGCCCACATGCAAGCACCCCTTTATGGGGTGTTTTTGCTTGCTGGAATGGTGAAACCCTTGAAAAGATCTGATCTTTGGTGTATACCTATAAATAGATAAGTTATAAGGAGTGGACATGACCGCACCCACCACCAGCCCCGCCTTTGAAAGAATCGAACACCTCAGCAAAACCACAGGTTTCCCGATACGCTACCGGGAAGACCTCGACCTGGACCGCATCACCCTGCAATGCAACCCCCAGCGTTTCGTGTGGATCCTGCGGGAAAGCGGCACCGACCTGCTGCTCTACCAGCACGACACCCGCGCAGACTACCACCTCAAAGTCTTCACCAGACGCCCCATCCACTTCTTCATCCACGACAACCACACCCTCACCGAAGTCAGCGCAGCCGAAGCCGCAGCTTTTGTGCACACCCTGCCCCTGTTCGCCCACGCCACCCCCGGTGAACCCATGCACATCACCACCTGCACCCGACAAGGCAGCATCCGCAGGCCCTGCCTCAGCCAGGAAGCCCAGGCATTCGCCCGCCGCTACCTGGAAGCCAACCAGCACACCCAACACCACGACCAGGGCCTGGACCAAACAGCCGTCCACCAACTGCTGGCCCAACCCGAAATCCAGCTTTTCCTGCAGCAGTGGAACCCACACTGAACCCAGCAGAGACCACTGGGGTCAGGCCCCTGCGGCTTTTAAAGGTAAAACGGTCCCCTCAAGTGTTCCGCTGACGCGGCCCACGGGACCGTTTTGCTGTGCTCATGGCAGAGGGACACCCCGAACATCAGGGCTTGAGGCGGCTCTGCGTCCCCTGTCATTCAGGGATCCCTCTGCTGTGGTCCTGCCCCCATTCGCCTCCGCGAAAGGTCAGGACTTTCTGAGGAAGCGCGTTGCGCTGTTGGGGTGTGCAGCACAGAAGTGCTGCACCTGAGGTCATGAATCCTGACCTTGAGCATTTCCAGGGCAGCCCTGCCCGTTGGGGTTCCCAGTGAAACGGGGAACAGCAGACGGTGAAGGGGTTGAGACTCAGAAACGGGGTGAGGGTGGGGGAGTGCTGTTCCCCGGGGGGTTGATGGTGCGGGCTGCCCTGGAAACACCCCAGAACGGTGTTCTGGGGTGCCCTCTGGGTGTTCAAGGCGTCGCTGCGCTCAGGATTCATGGTCTTTTTTTTCGGGGTTTCCAGCACCGGCTCTGGGGCGTTCGATCTAGAAACACGGGGCTTGGTTGGGCAGGCAAAAAGAAAAAAGTGTGTTCTGGACGGTTGACAGCCTGACGTTTTGGGTGTATACTAATAGAAAGATAATTAAAAGAGGTGAGGGCAATGGTGCAACGCATTCGGATTCTGGTCAAAGACACCCGTACACAAGAAACCTACGTGTCACACATCAAACTGGATGACGCTGGAAACATCAGTCAGGCCGAAAAAGTGGCGCTGACCAGCGCGGGCTACCTGATCGAAAAAGTGCTGGACCAGGGGAAGGTGCAACCATGACCGCAGGGGAACAGGCATTCATTCAGGATCTTCAGAGCGTCCACCGGTTTTTCAGCCAGATGCTGGCTCAAGGGGGAAAGGTGGCCCTGCTGAACTTTGTGAGCGATGACTACACCGAGGAACTGCACCAGCTGAAGCACAAACTGGGTGAACACTGCCAGGCCCTGGGCATCTGCTACCGGGAGGACAGCTACTGGCAACCCAGAGGGGAATCCATGCGGGGAGTGGAACTGGTGGAAGCCGTGCGTTACAGCCTTCAGGGGTCTTGCCTGGAGTACCTGGAAAACAAGCGGGAGATCATCGAGCATGCTCCGATCAGCCCGGAAACCCGAACGGTGGTGCTGGGATTGCTGCAAGGGGAAGCCGCCTGAGAGCGGCTTTTTTCGTTTTTGGCCTTGACGGGAAGCTTATTTTAGTGTATACTAATAAACAGATAAGTTAATCAATGGAGGTTCACATGAACAACCCCAGTGCAATCACCGCAGCCCCCACCCAGCAGATCCCCCAGCCCGAAACCGAAAGGTGGGAATACGAAGACACCCTGGAGGAACCCGAACTGGTCTACATCTACAAAAGCAACCAGGGCCGCACCTATGAGGAAAATTACACCCAGCAAACCTACACCACCACCGACTTCCTGGGAAAAGTGGTGGAAACCGGACCCCTGCAAATCAAAAGGCCCTGGCGCAACAACTGACCTCACCACCGACCGGAGAGGCCTGGGCCTCTCCGGTCAGAAAGGAAAACCCATGTTCATCCTCTGGATCCTCGAAATTCACGACAGCAACAGCAAAATCCTTTCCAGCGAAAACCCCCCACAGCTGTACGAACAGCACACCCTCCTGACCTTCCAGTACAACAGCCGCACCCCGGCCAACTGGACCCACCCGGAACCCCCCAGATTCGCATACTTCGATGGGAGCATGGCCCAGCTGCACGAATTCGGCTACAGCCTCAGCACCCACACCATGCGGGCCACCTACCGCATGGACCTCAAAAGCTTCTTCAGGCGGCTCATCACCCCCGAAAACCAGCTGCACTTCCACCCAGGAGACGCCACCCAGGACGAACTCCGCATGGCTGCCCGGCAGGCCATCGAGGCCCTGGAAGACGAAGACATGGTCATCTGGGACCACCACCCGCTGATCGATCAGGTGCTGCCCGGCCTGCTGGAACAAGACACCCCTTTCTGAAATGCCAGACCCCCACCTGAAAGGGTGGGGGTCCCACAGGGGAAGAGCACCCCTGTGGGCTCATATCGAAAAACGGTCCTTTTAAGTGTTCCGCTGACGCGGCCCACGGGACCGTTTTGCTGTGCTCATGGCTGACGGAAGGGGGAGGGGCCAGAGCTTGAAGCGGTTCGGCGCTCTTTTTGGCCCCTCCCCCTTCCTCACAGCTGGTTGTGCCCCCATTCGCCTCCGCGAAGGGTCACAACGTTTTGAGGAAGCGCTGCGCGCGGTGTAAAGGTGATGCACCACAGGTGCATCACCGATGCGGAAGGTGGGTTGCCAGGAAAGCAGGAAGGGGCAGGCAAAAGAAAAACTGTTCTGGACGGTGTTTTCTTGACAATCTGACTTTTTGGGTGTATACTTATAAACAGATAAGTTAATGGAGGGTTCACATGAAAAAGCGCGAGTTCACCCAGCAAGAGAAAGACCAGTACAAAGCCGAGAAAGCCGCCCAGATGGAAACCTTCAAAACCCAGTGCGAGCAGATTTTTGAGCGCCTCACCGAGCGCCTGAAACAGGGCTTCAGCGAAGAACTGCTGGCCTACCTCAAGTACCTCGCCACCTTCCACCAGTATTCCTACCGCAACACCATCCTGATCCAGATGCAAAACCCCATGGCCACCCAGGTGGCCAGCTACCAGGACTGGAAGAAACGGGGCCGCCAGGTCAAAAAAGGCGAAAAAGGCATCCGCATCATGGTGCCCTGCACCCGCAAAAACCCCACCACCGGCGAACGGGAAATGACCGGCATCACCTTCGGGACCATCTTCGATGTTGCACAAACCGAAGGGCAAGACCTGCCCACCCTGGCCAGAGAGGTGCAGGGCAACTTCAGCCACGCCGACCTGCAAACCCTGGTGGAGCGCTGCGGGTACCCGGTGCATTTCAGTGACCTCGGACCCGACAGGGGAGGGTACACCGATGGCAAAACCATCGTCATCAACTCCAACCCTGCACGGCAACCCACCCCCAGCCACCAGACCCGCACCCTCATTCACGAAATGGCCCACTGCATCCTGCACTTTGACGGGGTGGAACGCAGCAAAGAGGAAAAAGAACTCGAAGCCGAAGCTACCGCCTACGCCGTGTGTGCCCACCTCGGCATTGACACCCTTCCCCTCACCGCAAACTACCTGCACATCTGGAGCGCCACCGCCGAAGACCTGCAAAAAGCCGTCAGCCGCGTGCACAAAGCCATCCGGGGAGTCCTGCAAAGGTTTGAACCCCAGCCCGAAGAAACCCCCAACGCCGCCGACTGACATCGCACGATGCCAAAACAGGAGAGGCCTGGGCCTCTCCTGCAGGAAAGGACACCGGATGTTCATTCAATGGATTCTGGAAATCGTGGACCACCCCGCAAACATCCTGCCCAACCCCGACCCCGCAGACCAGCTGCAAACCCTGCTGTTCACCTTTGAATACCACAGAAGCGCCCCCGCCAACTGGAGCCACCCCAGCCCACCCCAGCACGCTTACTTTGCAGGCCGTCTGGCCCAGCTTCACGAACACAGCCAACTCACCGGCACAAACCGCATGCGGGCCATCTACCGCATGGACCTCACAGGCCTTTTCAAAGACCTGCTGAGCGGGCCACCCCAGGACCTCAGAAACTTCACCCCCCACCAGCTGATCACCGCCGCCCAGGATTTCATTCACGCCCTGCAAAAAGAACACCTTGAGCTGATTGACCACCATCCCAGCATGGAATACGCCCTCCCTGGCGTGCTGGCCCCCGAACGCCCCTTCTGAACCACACCACCCCCACCCAAAAGGGGTGGGGGTCCCTCGGGGGGCCTGGCCCCCCGAGGGCTTTGATCGAAAAACGGTCCCCTTAAGTGGTCCGCTGGCGCGGCCCACGGGACCGTTTTGCTGTGCTCATGGCTGACGGCAGGGGGTGGCGCAGAGCTTGAGGCGGCTCCGCGCTCTTTAAAGCCACCCCCCTGCCTTACAGCACGTCCTGCCCCTTTTCGCCTCCGCGAAAGGTCAGGACTTTCTGAGGAAGCGCGTTGCGCTGTTGGGGTGTGCAGCACAGAAGTGCTGCACTTGAGGTCATGAATCCTGACCTTGAGCATTTCCAGGGCAGCCCTGCCCGTTGGGGTTCCCAGTGAAACGGGGAACAGCAGACGGTGAAGGGGTTGAGACTCAGAAACGGGGTGAGGGTGGGGGAGTGCTGTTCCCCGGGGGGTTGATGGTGCGGGCTGCCCTGGAAACACCCCAGAACGGTGTTCTGGGGTGCCCTCTGGGTGTTCAAGGCGTCGCTGTGCTCAGGATTCATGGTCTTTTTTTTCGGGGTTTCCAGCACCGGCTCTGGGGCGTTCGATCTAGAAACACGGGGGTTGGTTGGGCAGGCAAAAAGGAAGATTTCGTGTGTGGGACACTTGACAACTTATCTCAATTCTAGTATACTAATAGACAGATAAGTTAGTGGAGGTTGGTATGACTGTGATTCTGGTGCCCGTGGAGCAAATCGAAATCGTTCTGAACACCGTAAAGGCACACGCCCCTGGCATGTTCATGTACAGCGAACTGTTGCAAGCCAGAGATGCCGTGATGGACCTGAACATTCAGGCATACACCGAAGGAAACGCCGAGGCCGATGTGAGCAACATCAAGCGCTCCAGCAACCTCACCGTCACCACCAGCCCGGTGCAGGCCCTGAAGTTTCTGGATTGCATCCTCTGCCAGTGCAAACAGGCCAGCAGTTACCCCGGATCGCAGGGTGAAAACCTGCTGAACCGCATGAAAGGCATCCTCACCGAACTGATGCCCGGATACACAGCGTCCGCATGGATGTACACCGAATTCGCAAATCTCAAGGAGGTCTCAAATGCCCATCATGAATGACGCTGCACAAAATGGAATTCGCACCTTCAGCCACCTGATCCGCCAGGGCGAAAGCCTCAGCCTTTCGGACCTGCTCACCCGCATCCAGCAAACCTACCCCACCACCGAACCCCACACCAAAGAAGTCTGCCAGATCCTGGCAGACATGGAGGGCACCGTGCAACGCACCCCCAGCGGAAACCTCACCATCGAAGCCCAGCCCAAGGCCCAGGTCAGCTACCAGCAGCTGGTGAACGTCCTCGGCCCCCAATTCAAAGACCTCGCCATTGAGCACCCCCAGGATGAGGTGGACCACTGGATCAACAGCAAACTTCACACCCTCGGCACCTGCCGGGATTACCCGCTCGATGGGGTGGACCCCACCACCCGGCTTGTGCAACTGCGCAGCATGAGCGCCCAGCAGCGCAGGGAAACCGCCGTGATTGCATACGCACTCGAACGCAAACGCAACCCGGCAGCCTGAAAAGCTGACCAGGGCAAACCCCGGCAGGCTTTGGCCTGCCGGGGTCCTTTCATGGAAAAACGGTCCCTTGAAGTGGTCCGCTGGCGCGGCCCACGGGACCGTTTTGCTGTGCCTATGGCTGACGGAAAGGGGATGGCCCAGGGCTTGAGGCGGCTCCGCGCCCTTTAAGGGCCATCCCCTTTCCTTACAGCACGTCCTGCCCCCTTTTCGCCTCCGCGAAGGGTCAGGACTTTTCAAGGAGCGCTGCGCGCGAACATGATCTGTGGGGCTTCAGCCAGAGCCAGGAGGACAACAGCGGCTCCAGAGGTGGACTTTACGTCGACTGAGAGCTTTTTCTGTTTTTTCGGAGGAGCCAGCATAGCACACAGACGGCTGCGCCGCCCCGTTGGGGTGCAGATCCGGCAAGGGAGAAAACACCCTTGCCGGATCTGCATCTGCGTGCTCTCCTGTTCCTTGCCCGAAAAAACAAAAAAAATGCGCACAGTGGGGGTGACATGCGGCACCTGAGACGCCGCTCAGGCGAGTGTGAGGTCCGCTGATCTGGAGACTCGGGGTGCTGAAATTTGGGTTTTTCTCGTGTGGAACGCTTGACGGCTCATCGTTTTGGGTGTATACTAATTATAGATAAGTTATGCTTTTGGAGGTTGGACCATGACACAGACTGAACCCACCGCAAAACTGCTCAAAGCCGCCCAGATGTACGTTGATCGGGGCTGGTCCGTGGTTCCCGTCAACTCAGGTGGAGCCTACGAAAAAGGCCCCCATTACAACCTGGTCTGGACCGGCCATTACATCATCGGTCAGAACTCCAAAAAGAAACCCAGCTGGAAAACCTTCCAGACCCGCCAGCCCACCGCTCAGGAACTTCAGCGCTGGTTTGCCCACACCGACAATGCAGCGGTGGCCCTGGTCACCGGAGCCATCTCGGGCGTGGTGGTGCTGGACTTTGACGGGGAAGTGGGCCGTCAGACCCTGGAAAAACTCGGACTTGAGCCTCATGTCAGAACCGGCAGCGGAGGTTTTCACGTTTACGTGCGTCACCCCGGCTGGAGGGTGTCCACCACCTCCCAGGACAACAACGAAAAACTCAGAACCCTTTACCCCGGAATGGACATCCGCGCCGATGGAGGCATGGCCGTGTTGCCCCCCAGCCACAACAGCAAAGGCCCCTACAAACAACTCCGCAGCTTCAACGACCTTTGCGAACTTGAAGAAATGTGCCCCGAGTTGCTGGAGGCTTGCGGGATGCTCAGCAAGCCCGAAGTTGTGCAGGCCCAGCCCCGCGAGAAAGACACCAGCCCCGCAGCCCTGGAAAGCAACGCTGCAAGCCTGCTGCACAATGCCGTGCGGTTGGTGCGCAGTGGCCAGGGCAGAAACAACATGGGTCACTGGCTGGCCCGCAAGTTGAAAGAAAGTGGCCTTGCCAGTGACAAGGCGCTCAGGGTGATGGAACAATACACCAGTGAGGTCATGGCCTTGACCGGACGCGGCGTGTACTCCCTTCAGGAAGCCCGGTGCAGTCTGGACAGCACCTACAGTTACGTCCCCCGCATGTGAAGTTCAGAGGTTTTGCAGGTCTGGTGAATGCCGTGCCAGACCTGCAAAACCCTTGCAATTTGTCTGTTTTGGGTGTATACTAATAAACAGATAAGTTAATAAGGACGGTGTCTCACATGGAAAGATCCGAAGCAGAAGCCAAAATCAAAACCCTCAACGACATCCTCGGATGGGACAGCTACCGGTGCGAGTGGGACGGTTGGAACCTCACCGTGCGCAAGTACACCGAAAACGGCACCCTCAACGGAAACCACAAGTTCCAGTTTCCCTACGAGATCGAGAAATTCATCAAATGGACGGACGGCCTCCCTGCCAAACTGGCCCAGTACGCACGCACCCAGGCCGCCCCTGAACCCCAGGAGCCCCGCACCGAGCCGGTCAGCTGCAAGATCCCGAAGAACGTCTTCGACTGGATCGAGGAGCAGGCCAAAAACGCAGGCGACACCCGCTCCGGCAAACTCGCCAGCCTGCTGGAAGCAGCCTACGCAGCAGCCAAACAGGGGGGATGACCCCTCTGTTTTAACGGCAAGACCCCCACCCCAAAAGGGGTGGGGGTCCCTCGGGGGGCCTGGCCCCCCGAGGGCTTTTATCGAAAAACGGTCCCTTGAAGTGGTCCGCTGGCGCGGCCCACGGGACCGTTTTGCTGTGCCTATGGCTGACGGAAAGGGGATGGCCCAGGGCTTGAGGCGGCTCCGCGCCCTTTAAGGGCCATCCCCTTTCCTTACAGCACGTCCTGCCCCCATTCGCCTCCGCGAAGGGTCAGGACTTTTTCAAGGAAGCGCTTCGCGCTGTTTTTGACAGCAGGCAAAAGGAAAATTGCGCCTCTTCTCCGATTGGTGTATACTAATAAACAGATAAGTTAAACGGAGGTTGTGATGTTGACCCTTGCTGAAACCCTGATTTTCACCCCGGCCCCCAGCCGCACCGAAACCTACCAGATGTTCCGGGACGCCACGGACGCATGGCTCGAAGTTCCCCGCAAGCACCTCGCTGAACTCGATCTGCTGAAAGAACTCAGCAACAAATGCCACCAGTACCAGAGCAAGGTGTACGTGTTCTGGGATGTGGACCTCGCAGACTTCATGCAAAAAGCCCAGGCGGCAGCGTGGACGGTGCTGTACGAAACCACCCAGGAAAAGCACCCCAGCCACATCCGCAGCATGGACATCTTCCAGCCCCTGCCAGAAGCCCCCCTGCACACCGACCCTTTTCATTACCTGAGTGGCACCTACCGCTACCTGTACAAACCCACCGGAGCCGTGGGCTTCACCACCATTCGCACCCGCGACTACGCAGGCCTCATGCACTGGCACAACTTCGAGAACCCCTTCTGGCACTACCAGCTGGTTTCCTATGACCTGCAACCCCTGCCCGAGGACCCCGGACAAATCTGGATTCACGGGTACAGCCGCCACACCTGACATCACACGATGTCATCATTCCCAGGTGGGGCAGAGTGCCCCACTTGCCCCAAAGGAAGCAGCATGCTGAACATTGCCATCAAAAAAGAACAAAACAGACTCAGCATCCAGGCCGTCAAACACCCCTTCACCTTCCAGAACCAGACCTTCACCATTGAGGGCCGCTGGGGCGTGACCGAACACGGCCAGATCCGAGGCAACCTCAGCCCCGTGTACACCTGGCAGGAAGGGAAACCCCAGCATCCACCCGCAGCCCTCTCCAGGGTGGTGCTCATCCACTTTCATTACTGGCTGGAAGCCATCCTCAAAGCACAACTTCATGACCTGCCTCAGGTGAGAGAACAGGAAAATGGCCTGTGGTGGGTGAACTCGCAGTACCAGTGGACCGTGAGGGTGCATTCATGATCACCCCCCAAGAACTCAAAGCGCAGTACGGCCCCCTGGGCCTCAGCGACAGCGGAACCATTTTCGTGGGCGGGTTTGTGCTGGCCAAAATTCAGGAAGATGGCACCCTGCAAAACCACTACCCCCAGCCATTGCATGAGCCCCTGCTCAAAGTGGCCCTGCTGGAATTCCTCTCAGATCCTGAAAACACCATCGAAGACCGGTACGCCCCGTGGATTGATGATTACCTGCACTCCACAACCCCATGACCAGGGCAAACCCCGGCAGGTCCTTGCCTGCCGGGGTCCTTTTATCGAAAAACGGTCCCTTGAAGTGGTCCGCTGGCGCGGCCCACGGGACCGTTTTGCTGTGCCTATGGCTGACGGAAAGGGGATGGCCCAGGGCTTGAGGCGGCTCCGCGCCCTTTAAGGGCCATCCCCCTGCCTTACAGCACCTCCTGCCCCATTCGCCTCCGCGAAGGGTCAGGACTTTTCAAGGAGCGCTGCGCGCCAGAAAACCGGGGCATTGGCTTTTGTGGAGGCAGAGGGATCAGGCAAAAAAGAATTGATTTTCGCCTTGATTGAGTGTATACTAATATATAGATAAGTTATGAGCGGAGGAAGCACCATGACCCAGAATGCAATGCAAGCACCCGAAGGATGGCACCTTGTGCGGGCTGGAGTGCCCGGAGCCAGACATGTGGAAATCCATCACCAGGGCAAGAGACTGGGAACCCTGTACCATCTGCAGGGTGGCCAGCAGGCCAATGCACGGCTGGAACTGCAAGGCCAGCAGGCCAATGCACGGCTGGAACTGCAAGGCCAGCAGGCCCAGTGGGTGCGGTTGAACCAGAGTTTTGACCGGGAGATTGTGGAACTGGTCTCCAGCCCCTTCATTTGTGACTGCTGTGGTCTGCGCACGGTGCATTTTGCAGATCTGGCAGGCAAGGAACGCAATTACAAGGCTTGTGAACACTGCTTCGATGTTGCTGCTGAGGCAGACAAAGAGGCGTCCAGTGAGGAAATTTTCCAGCAGACACGTTGACAACATTTCGCTTTTGGTGTATACTAATACATAGATAAGTTAATCAAGGAGGCAACACCATGACCGCAACCACCCTGAACCCCCACCAGCCCACCGTGATCCCCTTCACCCCAGCCGTGCAAGCCCTCGGACCCCTCACCAAGACCCCCATTCTCACAGACCCCCTCTACTTCCCGGTCAGTGAAGCCCCCATAGACATCCTCGGCAAAGCCAACCCCGACTGGAAAGCCATCATCCGACCCGACACCGGAAAAGTGCTTTCCGTGCAACGCAAAAGCTACCAGCTGATCAAAAACGATGAAGTGTTCCCCCAGTTCGAAGAACTGATGAAAAAAAGCCTGGACACCGAAGGCATGTACACCCAGGACAGCATCTGCTACGGCGGAGGGCAATCCATGCGCGAATACCACTTTCCCCAGCACAAAATTGAAGTGCGGGACGGGGACACCGTGACCCTCAGGCTTCGCGCAGTCAACAGTTACGACGGGGCCAGCAGCTTCGGCTTCATGTTCGGAGGCTTCCGCCTGATCTGCAGCAACGGAATGGTGATCGGAACCAAAATCAAAGAGCTGCAATTCCGCCACACCCGCAACGCTGAAGAACGCGCACTTGCCGACCTGGAAAAAGTCCTCAACGCCTACCAGAGCACCGCAGAACTCTGGAAAACCTGGACCCGGCGCAGCATCACCGACGACCAGGTGCTGAGCATCATCACCAGCATGCCCGGCACCAACGAAAAAATTCAGGCCTTGATCCTGAACCAGTACCTGCAAGAAACCCAGGAGCTGGGCCGCACCCTCTGGGCACTGTTCAATGCCCTCACCCACTGGAGCACCCACGCCGAATTCAGCAACCGCACCATTCACGCAGGCAACCAGAAAGCCATCGTGCTGAAACGTGAAAACGTGGTGGCCCGCACCATGGGCAGCAAACCCTTCCAGACCATCGCCATGTGAACCCACAAGGGCAGACCCCCACCCGCAAGGGGTGGGGGTCCCTCGGGGGGCCTGGCCCCCCTCGGGCTTTCAAGGAAAAACGGTCCCTTGAAGTGGTCCGCTGGCGCGGCCCACGGGACCGTTTTGCTGTGCTGATGGCTGACGGAACAGACCGGGGCGGGGAGCTTGAGGCGGCTCGGCGCTCCCTGATCACCCCGGTCTGTTCCTTACAGCGTGTCGCGCCCCTTTTCGCCTCCGCGAAGGGTCACGACCTTCTGAGGAGCGCTGCGCGCATTTGGGGTGTGCAGCACAGCCGTGCTGCACCTGAGGTCATGAACCCTCACCTTGAGCATTTCACGGTGGGGCCAGGGTGGTGGCCACCGGGGAACAGCACACAGCGAAGGGCAGCGACTCAGAAACGGGCCAGCAAGCTTGGGGTTCCCCGCAGGTCCAGAGGGTGCGGCCCCACCATGAAACACGCCTGTCGGCGTGCCCTTGCGGGTGTTCAAGGTCAGGCTATGGAGGGTTCATGCTGTTTCCCTCCGGGGTTTCAGCTCCAGCTCTGGCTGGATCTTGAAACGATCAGGCAAAAGAAAATGGGGTTTTCCCGTACAGGATTGCTTTTTCGGTATCATCAGTGTATACTTATAAACAGATAAGTTATTTGATGGAGGTCAGACATGAAAGTGTTCAAACAGATGGCCCGTGTCGTTTGCGCCCTGCTCAACCTGTTGTCCCTGCTGGGTTGCTTTGTGGATCTGCTGAACAGGCAGATGCAACAGCCCACCCACTATTTTCTGTGGATCACCCTGTACAGCGTCAGCATCACGCTGTATGTGCTGTTCAGCACCCAGCCGAAGCGACAGCTCCAAGAGGTCCAGGCGTGAGCACCGCAGAAAACCAGAAAGTCATCGGGGTGTCCTTTCAGGGCACCCTCATTCAGGGCAGCAGAGAAGTGATTTATGGCACCTGCAAACTGGAAGCCTACCGCACCCCCACCGGAGAGATGCATTTCGAGCGCAGCACACACACCACCCTCCACTGGGATCTTCAAACCCAGGCCAAAGATGCCAACGGAAACCGCCTTTTTGAGGACACCGAAGGAACCCTTTACGCCGAACCTGACATTGCATGGGTGGAGGAGCATGAAGCGCTCGAAAAGATCAAATCCATTCGGGGTGTGGACGCTTACGTGCTGCAACACTTCGGGGTTCACAAATTCGATGGACTGAATTTTTCGGCCCATGTGCTGGAAGGCCAGGAATACCTCATTGTGTCGTTTGGTCGGCACCTCAACAGGGTGATCCAGGCCAGAAAGACCTTCTTGTGGCACAGCGAGGAAGAAGCCGTGCAGTTTCTTCCAGAAGGAAGCCTGGAGGACACCCTGTCCATTCCGGGCCTTGATGTGCTGTTTCAGGTCGAACGGCTCTCCGGTGTCTGCCTGCAACTCACCAGTGTGAAACATCCTGATCTGCTGGCACTGGTGGTGTGCCAGGAGGGAACAGAACAAAACAAGGCTTGGCAGGTGGTGCGTTGCACGGTGCTGAGCACCACCCTGATCAAGCAGAAACAACAAACCGATCACCATGCGCTGGGGGTGACGGTCAAACCGCAGCTGGATTTTTCAGGACAGGTGCAGCACCTGTTGACCCAGGTTGAAAGCCAGCAGCTGCTTGCCGTGTCCGATCAAATCATCTGGGTGTGGCTGAAAAACATGCAATGCCTGGAGATCCGTCTGCTGGGTAATGATTGGCAGGTGCGTCAGATGGATGTGCTGGGAGAGGATGTGCTTGCTGTCTGACAGGGTGGTTCTGCGATTGACAGAACGTTGAAAGGAGTGTATACTAATACTCAGATAAGTTATTAACAGGAGGCAAGATGAACCGCACCAACCGCAAGAAAACCGAAGTCCAGACCCACAGCCAGCACCTCACCGTCAAGCTCAAAGACCTGCAATCCTGGGACCAGAACCCCCGCAGTGACGCAAAAGACACCACCCTCACCGACCTTGCAGCCAGCATCAAAGAAAAAGGCATTGTGCAAGACATCCTCGTGCGAACCAGCCCAGAAGAAGGCAAACACCTCATTGTCGCAGGCGAACGCCGATACCTTGCCTGCCTGATGAATGTGGAAGCAGGCCACATGAGCATGGACCATGAAATCACCGTCAAGCACCTGGGCACCATCACTGACCAGGAAGCCCTGGAAATAGCCGTCATCGAAAACGAACAGCGGGAGGACATGAACCCCGCAGACCGCATCGTGATGTACCACAAAATGCACCAGCAAGGCAGCAGCGAACAACGCATTGCCGACCTGTTCGGGGTGAATGTCGAAGAAGTCAGGAAGTCCGTCACCATCGGAAGCCGCTGCTCAGATGACCTTCTTGCTGCAATCCGCAACGGCAAGGTGAGTTTGCGATCCGCATTTTTCATCGTGAGTGCCAGCACCCAGCAAATGAGAGACAAAATGCTCGAACTGGTGGTGATGAACGGATACACCGAACACGCCCTCAAACAGGTCATCAAAGGCTCAGAAATCCCAGTTGAAACCGCCATTTTCCCCATTGAAGAATACACAGGCGAAATCAACGAGCCTTTCATTGGCGACCTGCCCAGCACCTTTGTGGACCGGGAGCAATTCTTTCTGCTGCAAAGCGCACACGCAGAAAAGAAACGTCAGGAACTCGCAGAAACCTACCAGTGGGCAAAACTGGTGGAAGGAGATGGTCACTTTTATGCCTCCCAGTACAACCTCCGCTACCACGTTGGAGCCGAACCCGCAGAATCCGGGGTGGTGGTCTACCTCAACACCAGCAGCGGTGAAGTCAAATCCTACGGACCCATGCAACTTGAAAACCCCCACCCGCAAGCAACCCTCCAGGCCGAAACCCCTGCACAGAACCCCGAGCCTGAACCCCTGAAACCCGCAGCCCTCCCAGAAAAAGCCAAACTCTACCCCTACATGGTGCGAAGCAACCTGATTCAAGAGCAACTGCAACGCAACAAGCGCGAAAGTGAAACCCTGCTCATCCTGGGCCTCAGCGGATGGACCCACATGCGCCTGAAAGTGGATGACCGTCCTGAACGGGGGGTGGCTGAAACCCCCACCATGCTTCAAACCTTCGAGAAACTCAGCCCCACCGCAGACCTGCTGGGCCTGCAACCCCCAACCCTCAAAGGAGGCGCACTGAATGCTGTTCCTGACAAACACCCCCGCACCGTCAGGCCAGACGTTTACCTGAACCTGTACCAGCACCTGTGGAGCCTCAGCGAAAGCGAATTCAACCAGCTGTACTGCGAAGTGGTCTCCACCCTGTTCAGCGACTTCCCCACAGCAGACCCCCTGATGCAAACCCTGCATGACAAAAACAACCTCACCGAGCAGACCTACTTCACCCTGTGCAGCGAATACCTCAAACTGCTCAACCGACAGCAGATCTGGGACATGGTGCAAGACATGCCTGTCAAAATCCACCTGCACCTCAGCATGAAACGGGACGAAATGGTCAGCCTGATCCTGCAATACGCCCCACGCCTGAAAGACGCAGGCTGGATGCCCGAAGGCTTCAAAGTGGCAGGCCCAGAGCCTGTTGACACAGTGGTGCTGGACAACGCAGCCGACTGACATCCCACGATGCCAGACCCCCACCCGCAAGGGGTGGGGGTCCCTCGGGGGGCCAGGCCCCCCGAGGGCTTTCAAGGAAAAACGGTCCCCCTAAGTGGTCCGCTGGCGCGGCCCACGGGACCGTTTTGCTGTGCTGATGGCTGACGGAACAGACCGGGGCGGGGAGCTTGAGGCGGCTCGGCGCTCCCTGATCACCCCGGTCTGTTCCTTACAGCGTGTCGCGCCCCTTTTTGCCTCCGCGAAGGGTCACGACCTTCTGAGGAGCGCTGCGCGCAAATTCAATCAGACAACCACAGGTTAAAGCAGGAATCAGGAGGGCAGGCAAAAAAAGGAAAATTCCCGTTCTGGACGATTGACAACCTGAATCAAGTGGTGTATACTTATAAACAGATAAGTTAAGGAGGCATTTTGAGCGACAACCCACCCCAATCCCATCCAGCCCCAACACCCCTGGGCCACATCAAGGAAGCCCTGGCTGGCACCGACTGGCCACTGCTCGCCCAACAAAAAGCCACACTTGTGGACATCCAGGACCTCGAACAGGACCACCACTACAGTGAACGCCTGCTGGGCCTCGTGCACTGGATGGACAGCTTGATGGACGCGGCTCAAGCAGATGGATTCCCAGTGGTGTTCAACCCCCCAGAGCACTGAAGCACCTTGATGGAAGGACTGAAGCAACGTCAGAAAGTGGTCAGTCCTTCCATGCTAAAAAAGGCTATCTGAGACAGCAGCGTCAAACTGCCCGCCTCCAGAGCAGCATGAAGGAGAAGCATGGATCAATTCCGGGTGATTTACGTTCGCCAGAACGGCAAGGTGGTGCAAGGCGAATGGATGGATCAAAGCACCGCCAGGACCGTTTTCCAGGCCCTGCAGAACGATCCAGATTGCGTGGCTGCACAACTGCAAAACCAACAGGGTCAGGAGGTGGCAGGCTACAACATGCCCTACCCCCTCACCGAAACCAACCCCCTGCGAGACGAATTCGAACGCCTGAAACAAGAAATCGTCCAACAGGTTCTGCAAATTGAAGATGTTTACGACCTCAGGCAGGTGCAACACGTGACCCTCACACTGCTGGCCGAACGCAACCAGCAACAACGGGTGCGCTCACAACTCCTGCACCCCTCAGAAGGCGACCCCAACAAAAACTGATTCCCCACAGCATGCATAGCGCTGGAAGCCCAGGCTGGACGATGCCTCTGGGCTTTCTTTCGTCTGCTTTCCAGTAAACACCACGGTCACACTGTGCTGGTTTTTCATTCCATAAGGAGAGAGATGCCTGACAAAACCACCCCAGATCCAAGGATCGAACTCTACATCAAACTGTGTGCCGAACATTACCTTGGAAAGCCACACCGGGAACACATTCGCGCACTGGCCCACAGCCTGCTTCAAAGTGGCATGGTGCCTCAATCCTGTGCATCACAAGACCTGCAAGATGGGTACCAGCAGGCCATAAAGCACAACACCCTGGACATCCAGAGTTTTGCAGTGGACATTGTTACCGTCTACTTGCTTTCAGATGCCACCCACAGCCCCCTTTACCACCACAGCATGCATGAGGCCTGGAAAGTCTGCCACCCGCGAAGAAGTGACTTCTTCTCACCCTGGCACCTGTCAGTCGAAACCACCGGCACACCCGTCAGTTGACCAGGGACAAAAGGCAGTCAAACCTATGTGGCAGCGGCAGTTTCCTATGGACATTCAACGTTCTGGTGTCAGCAACACTTCTACAATGGAGCCAGGCTGCAATTGAATTTCAAGCCATTCAGACCTCAGGAGATCTTATGAAGCAAAATCCCACATCCAATGAAAACTTCGCCATGTCGTGGAAAACGACTTTCCCCAGTTGGTGCCAGCACTTGCATTTTTGGTTCTTTACCCAGTGGTCACACCCCTGAAACTCTCCCTGCCCACCCTGGTGGAAGTTGCAGTGACCCTGGTGTTTTTTGTGGGCATGGTGTGGTCGGGTGAACGGGGACGCACCAGCCTTGCTGCCTGGGTATACTTTTATGTGCTCGCCCAGGCAGCTTTGAAAACCTCCTCTGGGACCCACCTGGCTGAAACCTTGCCCCTGATCTTTCTGGTGCTGGTGACGTTCAAATGGGCGCGTGAGAAGAAAATGCTGTCCTTGCAGGTGCAGGGCTGGTTGGCGCTCGCGTGTCTGGCCAGGGTGGTGTTTGACGTGATGCAATCCCAGCAGTGAAGTCTGGAACAGGCCGAAAGCCTGGGCAGTGGAGCAAATGTCTGGGACTTGAAATTGTCTGGGTTGCGGAAAAGGCAGCAAAAAGCCTCTTGGGGTTCCGCTAGAACTGCACCAGGAAGGTGCGACAACCAAGAGACTTAGGGAAATTTTAGCATCTTGTACAATGGATGACAAGAAACGGAGGCATCATGACCACCCAGTTCAGTGAAGTTGTTGAAAAGCAGGCCATCGAACAACAGGGGGACCGTTATGTGATCCAAACAGAAATCAGTGAGGATCATGCAGAAATCATCCGTCAACAGGCTCAACAGCAGGGGGTCAGCGAAACCGAAGTTCTTCTTCGCTCTTTGGAACTGGCAGACTACATCTGGCAGAGCATCATGAATGGTGGGACCGTTAAAATCACACATCAAGGCAGTGAAGAATTTGAAGTGGTTAAACTTCCCCAGAAGCAATAACAAAAATTGAAGCGTAAAAGAGATGCAGATGCATCTCTTTTTTTGCTATCGTGATAAAGGTTCCGCTAGAACCAGGAAGGGGGTGAGGCATCATGCCAGACCCTGAATCCACGCGGCGCAAGCGGAAGCCAGATCTGGAGACCCGGCGCGAGGACATCCGTTCCCGCCTGATCTTTATGGTCATCGGCTTCTACTTCGTTGTGATGTTTGCTTTCGGTGTGCTTTTCGTCATGAAAATCATTCCTTCAGCAGAACTCGCAACAGCTGCGGCGGTATTCATCACTCCGTTGCACGGTATGGCCCAGTTTTGCCTGGGGTACTACTATGCCAGCAACAAAAGTGGCGAATGAGCTGCTGAGGTTCGTAGAACCCAGACGTGGTGGCAGCAATGCAACCATAGAGTTCTGAACTGACTTCAGTTCAGGCTGGAGCGTAGACAATTTCGATTGTCTGCGCTTTTCCTTATCTCTAATGAGCTTTCTTGCAGAGTGTTGCTGCAGCTGGGAGAAAGCATCATGTGGGGATCAGGCGTTTTGAAGTCGCACTTTTACGGCCAGACTGGTGTGCCCGAGGCCCTGGATGATGTGGAGTTCCTCTTTGTAAACCCCCATGGCGGTGATGCGCAGTTGAATCCCAGCGGTTTTCTTGTGTTCACTGAGCGGGGTCTTCTGGCGCAGTTCGGTGAGTTCACGGGAAAGGTGCTGCATTTGCTCTTTGAGCCACTGCTCGGCTTCGAGGGCTTCTCGTTCACTGCGGTAGATCTGGGCTGCACATGCCGAGAGTGGATCAAGTTGTGTTGATTTTTTCACCAGTTTGCGGAGGTCGCGCAGCTGGCCCTGCAGGTACAGCACGTGGGTGTCTCTGGGGTGGTGCCGTTGCCGGTCTGCGACATAAAAGCGAAAAAGGTTCAGATACAGGTTCAAAGATTCTTCAGGGGTCACGGTTTCATGGTATGGCAAGCATTTCTTGCTTTTCAAGCCAAATCGGTGTATACTAATAGAGAGATAAGTTATAAGAACTGTGTTTGCAGAGGAGACCCACCATGAACAACACCCCTCCACTCAGAACCGTACTGGGCACCACCACCTTGAACTCGTTGCCCAGGGAGGTGCTGGCCTGTGGCCACCTGGTTCGCATCAAACAAGACCATTACGGCCCAACGAACGCAAAGCGCCGCAGGTGCAAAAAATGCCAGACCCGGCAAGCCATCGACTGGACCCCGGAACAAATCGCCAGTTGGAAAACGGACCAGGGAGAAAAGGCATGAGTTTGCTGTCTTACCCTGAAAGGGGACCATGGGGGCAGTCCCAGTGGGCTGGAAACTGCTCAGGGTACGTTTACCGGGAGCTTTTTTTGCACCTCAACCCACAGGTGTTTGTGGACCCGATGGTGGGCAGCGGCACCAGCATCGAAGTCGCACAAGAGATGAACATCGAGGCTTACGGGCTGGATTTGCACAGCGGCTTCAACATCCTGCAGGATTCCATTCTGGAACGGGTGGGCAAACCGGCAGATTTGTGCATCAGCCACCCGCCCTACCACACCATGCACCAGTACAGCAGGAAGGTGTGGGGAAAGGAGCCTCACCCGGCAGACCTCAGTGAGTGCAGCACCGTGGAAGAATTCCTGCACAAAATGCAACTTGCCCTGCTCAACCAGCGCGAAGCCACCCGTGCAGGTGGACATTACGGATGCATCATCGGCGACATGCGCAGAGGTGGCCAGTACCACAGTTTTCAAGCCGATTTGATTGAGGGTAGGCAATGATTCGAGAAAAAATGTCTCAATTCCTCAAAAATCATCATCCTGCACCTGATTTTCAGTTTGATTTGTAATCCAAGACCACAGGCTCAGGCACCCGGCTCACCTCCCAGTCATACCGCCCAAACCGGTTCAGATGCCCCACCCAAAACGGATTCAGGTGCCTCAGCACCTCCTCCGGCACAGGCTGACCCTGCTGCTCGAACTCCCGCAGTTGCCGGGTCAGCAAGTACACCGTGTGAAACACCAGGCAGTTCGCCACCAGCAGGTTGTACTTGATCAACTTGCGCTGCATGTCCCGGTGGTGGGTCTGCACAATGCCCTCCCCACCAAAAAAACTCCATTGCACGAAATTGTTGAACTGTTCGCTCTTGTTGGTCTCCCGAAAAATTCCTGAGCGCAACTTGGGGTCCGAAATGTACCTGAGGAGGAAAATGGTCCTCACAGCCAGTCCCAGTTCCTTAAACGCCTGGTAGACCTTGTTCTTCCGGTTGAAACTGCTCAGGCGCTTCAGCACCGTGGCCGCCGAAATCCGCCCCAGTTTGATGGACACCGCAATCCTCAACAGGTCCGGCAGATGCGTCTCAATCAACTCCCAGTCGATGCTCCCCTTAAACAAACCCCCGATGGTGGCATGCGAGTCTTTTTTGTCTGCCCGGAAGAAATGCAGGTCCTGCCAGTTGCGGATCCTCGGCAGCAGTTCAATGCCCAGCAGGTAAGCCATCCCGAACACCGGCGCACTCTGACCCTGGGTGTCGGCATGCAGTTTGTCCGGCTGGATGTCACTGGTGTTCTGCAACAGGCCATCAATGATGTGCACTGCTTCCCACACCCCGCAGGGAATGAAGTGCGAGAACAGGGCGATGTATTTGTCTGACACATGGTAGTACCCCAGGCCCCCGAAGCCCCCGTAGCGGATGTGGTACTCGGACATCAAATTGTTCTCGAACATCTCCCATTTGGTGCCGTCCGCACTGGCGTGTTCCCCGGAGCCCCACAGTTTGGGCAGCTGGAACTGATGGTACGCGTTGATCACCAGGGTGCTGGCCTCCTGCAGGGATTTCTCGGTGATGTGGTGCTGGTTGATCCACTCAAAATCCCGACGTGACATGCCGGGCAAAGACCTTGCAGCCTGGGTGGCCCCCAGGTTACACCCATAACAGAACACCGTGGTGATGTACCGGGAAACCGGATCCGTGAGTTTCGATTGCAGCCCGGACAGGGGCCGGAACACTTTGCTGACCTGCTAGAGGTGTTCGGTGTCAAACAAAGCGTCCAGCACTGTCCGTTCTTGCTGGGCCAGTCCAGTGGCGAGGCGCTGCCGGTGTTCTATAAATCCCGCAGGTTCTGGGTCTGCTTCCTGCCGGGACAGGGTGAAGGTCTCGCCTTTGATGCGGGTACCACTCATTTCGGGGGATTTCAACTGGACGTCCGCCCAGCGGGCCACGTCTTGCAACCTGGCTTTCAACGTCGACACCATTTTCCTGGGGGTGCCGTCCAGGTTCATTTGTTTGAGGAACACCGGGAGTTCCTGTTCCATCTCCTGCGGGCTGACCAGTTCCCGGGTGTAATTGGCGTACTGGTTGCTGCCTTCGATGCACAAATCACCCGAGCGGAGTTCCCAGGCGACGTGCATCAGCACGCACATCTCAAAGTACATTTTGTTGAGGCCCAGGGGGTGCCCCTGCACCACGATCACCTCTCGCCCGTTGTGCTGGAACACAAAAGGACGCCACACCTCCGGCACCCATCCCAGTGGCAGCAGGGGAAGGATGGTCACTTCTTTGAAACGAGGATCGATGTTGAAGGTGGAGAGGTTCGGGTCCCGTTCACTGCGGTGTTCCAGCACGTAACGGATGGCCTCTTCCAGGTCCTTGTTGTCCGAGGTGGAGGTGATGGGCACCACTTCGAGGAGTTTGAGCAGCACCTGCCGGTTTTGCTGGTAACCCCAGAGCATGAACGGCACGAAGTTGTTCCGGCTGCGGCCCTGGTACTGGTCGATGTCCAGCAAGGTGTCCTCAGGCTTCGGAATGACTTTCTGGATGTCTTCCAGCACCCCTTCGGGGTTCTTGTCGGCCAGCAGCACCGTGATTTGCCTCAGTTGCTCGATGAGCATGTCGGTGTGGCCCTGATGCCGCTCTTGCAGGGCTTTCAGTTGGGTGAGGGCTGCGTTCCTCAGGCGGAACATGCGTTTGACCAGCAGGGTGCCCAGGTCGTCTTTGATGCGGGCCTGCTGGTCTTCCAGGAGGGCCACCATCAGGGTGTACCGTTTGTGCAGGGTGAGGCGCCCCAGGGCTTGCCGGTGCAGGCTGCGGGCTTCCCTCACAAACTGCTCAAATTTGCTGTTTGAAACCCACATTTTGAGGTTCACCTGAGGGGTGATGTCTTCCAGGTCTTGCAGGTGCCCCAGGGCCACTTTCAGCTGGCTGAGGGAGGCTTTGCGGGGTTCTTGTTTGATGAGGTTCCAGTTGGACTTGCCTCCAGTGGGCTGCTCTTCAAGGAGTCTGTTCAGTTTCTCCTGGTCGGTTTCGGTGAGGTGCGTGACCACGCGGTCAAAGATGCTGCGGTTCACCCGTGACCGCACATGGGTGGCTTCTTTCACCAGCCGGGTGAAACCGGGAAGTTCGTACTGGAGTTGATGCAGGTGTTCCACAGCGGCGTTGATGATGCTGACCAGATCTTCATGGCGGGTGCAGCAGCTTTCCAGCACCCTGTGGAGTTCCTGAACCCCGTACGTTCTGAAGGAGGTGAAGTGCAGGTGGTCCCTCACCCACTGGGTGTGCTCCGTGTAGGGCCTGCGGTGGTCCTGGGTGGGCAGCTGGGGCAGGAAGCCTTCGAGCCCAACGCTTGCAGCGATGTGCCGCTGGATGGGCCTGGGAATGTCCCTCAGGCTCTGGAAGCCCCTGAGGTGCCGGGCGATCACCAGGTGAATCAGGCGGGCGAGGCGCGGGGTGCCGTGCGTGCAGACCGCACAAATGTGGTGCAGGTCCGCTGTACTGGGGGTGAACAGCAAGGTGAGTTCGGCAGGGGTGGGTTTGCGTTTCAACCGGGGATAGATGGTGTCTTCCAGGGTCAACATGGTTGTGGCTTCCTCACAGCACAAACGGAACGCATTGGCAAATCCTGAAACCCATGGGAACGGCCACCGATCATCACCTTGATTTTAACTGCAGAGACATCTTCAACCTCCTGAAAGTCATCACCCATGAATCCCCCTGAAATCCGCTTCCGATCACATGGGTGCAACTCCAGCGGATTTTCAGGAGGAGAGGTGTGACTCGAAAAGCTTCACCACTGCAGCCAGATGCTCTTCACCCCACCCCTGGTTTTGTGCTGCACTGAACACCTCCAGAACTTTGCTGCTGGTCGGCACCTGCACTTCACCTGCCTGGGCAGTGTCCAGCAGGCACTGCAGGTCCTTGACCACCAGCTGGACCGGAAACATCGGGGCGAATTTTCTCTCCAACATCAGTTGACCATTGACTTTGAGGGCCGGGCTGATCACCGGCAGGTTTCCCAGCACCTCCAGGGCCTGCTGGGGTGGGATGTGGGGCTGCAAGAACATCAGCAGTTCGGCCAGCAACGCCACCTGTCCAGCAAAAAAAGCGTTCACCGCGAGTTTCATGTGCATGCCCTGCCCGATTTCACCCACATGGTGGAGGGTGCTGCCCATGGCCTGCAGCACCTCCTGCACACGCTCCAAATCTGTTGCAGCACCTCCGACCAGGAACACCAGTTGACCCGATGCTGCCTGGGGGGTGGACCCCACCACCGGTGCATCCAGAAAGTGAGACTGTCTGGTCTGAAAGTGCCCGGCAAGTTCCCTGGTCCATGCCGGGGTGAGGGTGCTGCACTCCACAGCCACCGCGCCTTCTGGCAGGTTTGAGAGGGCACCCTGATCAGGGTCCAGCCACAAAAAGCGGGATGCCACGTCATCCCGCACCATACTGATCACCACTTCAGCGTTCTGTACGGCTTCAGCAGGGGTGGCTGCGAATTTTGCTCCGGCTTGCACCAGCGTCTGGGCCGATTCAGGGGTGCGGTTGTACACCGTGAGGTCAAAGCCTGATCTGAGCAGATTCAGGGCCATCCGCTGTCCCATCTGCCCCAGACCCAGCACCGCCACACGGCGAATCACATGGCCCCCAGCAGGCGCTCCACGGCCTTGTGGTCCCTTCTCCACTGTTCGTACAGCTGCTGTGACATCGGGTCAGGAAAGATGTCCTCGGTCCCGGCTTCCACCCCGGCCAGAATGGCTTTTGCCACCTCATCAGGAGAAGTCTTTGGCATCTGGACGTCTTTGATCATGTCGGTGTCCACTGCACCGGGGAACACCCCGTACACTTCAATGTTTCTGGCTTTCAGTTCGGCCCGGATGGACTGGGTCATGGACCAGGCTGCTGCTTTGGAGGCACTGTAGGCCCCGAAACCGGGCATGCTGGCCAGGGCAATGATGGTGAGCAGGTTCACCACCGCTCCACCGCCGTTTTCTTCGATCACCCCTGCAAAGTGGCGCACCATGTTCAGGGTACCGAGGTGGTTGGTGTCCATCTCCTGCACCATGTGCTCCACAGGGCCATTTAAAACCCCCACACCAGAGAGCACCCCGGCATTGTTGATCAGCAGGTTCACATCCCTGAGGTTACAGGCAACCTGGGCCACCTGATGCCGGTCGGTGATGTCGAGTTGCACCGCTTTCACCCGGTCTCCGTCTGTCTCCAGCAGGTCTTTGAGGGTGCGGATGTCCCGGGCGGTGGCATAAACGCGTTTTGCACCACTGGCCAGCAGTTCTTGCACCAGGGCACGGCCAATGCCCCGGTTGGCCCCTGTCACCAGGGCCACCGAATTCTGAATTTTCATGGTTTCTCCTTTGCAGCACAGCTTTTTTCTGTCTCTGCTGCCTGACCCACAGCATACTCCTGGGTGTTTTTACAATAAAGACCATGACAGACACATCACCTGTGCGTAAAATGCACAAATGGACACCGGACTTCTGGAACTCTATGTGGATGTGATGCGACAGCACAATTTCTCTGCGGTGGCCCGCAGCCGCAACCTGGATCCCACCTCGGTTTCACGGGCCATTGCCAGCCTGGAACGGGAACTGAACCTCAAACTCTTCCACCGCTCAACCCGCCGCCTCACCCCCACCGAGGCGGGCCTGGTGTATTTTTCCCGCATTGAGCCCCTCATTGAGGAACTGCAGCGGGCCAGGCTGCAGGCCAGCGACGTGCAGGACCGACCCCGGGGCACGCTGCGTGTGCAGGTTCCGGTGAGTTTTGGGCAGCTCAACATCGTTCCCCTGATTCCGCACTTCTTGCGGCTGCATCCGGAGCTGGAACTGGAACTCATCATGGGTGACCGGCCACTGGACCTTCTGGAAGAACGCATTGACCTGGCTTTGCGCCTTGGACCGCTGGATGAAGGAAGCGACAGTGCAGAGCAACTTGCCAAAATGGACAGCCGGGTGTGTGCCACCCCGCAGTACCTGCAGCAGCACGGCAAACCTGCCCGTCCAGGAGACTTGCTTCACCACCCCTGCCTGACCCTGCACATGCCTGGATTTGGAGGAAACTGGCATTTTCAGGATCAAAATGGGCAAACCGAAACGGTGCAGGTGAAAGGACCCGTGCGCACCTCCAATGCGCTGGCCCTGAAAAGCCTGGCCCTTTCCCACCTGGGGATCATCCTGCAGGCCCGGTGGATTGTGGGGAGGGAACTGGCCTCTGGGGAACTGGTGGATGTGTTTCCAGAGCATCAGGTTTCTGCGGCTGATTTTGCGGATCCAGCGGTGTGGCTGGTGTACCCGACCCGAAGTTACTTGCCCCTGAAGGTGCAGGTGCTGGTGAACTTCCTGAAGAGGGCTTTCTTGCAGGGTCCTCCCTGGCAAAGCCTGCTGGAGGGCACCTGAAACAAAAACCGTTGAGCCTGAAAAAAGTGGGGTGAGAATTTTGGATGTTGTCTTTATGCTTTGAGGAAAAGCGACCACTGCACTGTTTTAATTTATGATCACTGGAAAGCATAAACCATCTCCATAAATGGCATGCTCCCTGCCATACAAATGTCCAAAGGAGATCGCCAAAGCAGCTGTTCCTGACCACAAGCTTCAGTTACTTAAACGCATGCCGGATCCAGTTCTTGTTGTAGCTGCCCGGTCACGTCAGAACCGTCACTTTAGAAATCCACTGAAACGCTCCAGGTGGACCTGCAGTCAAAAGATCACCTCATGTTCCCTGGAATTCCCCGGCCACGTTCCAGTCAAAAGGCGTTTCAAAAGGGAGAGCTCAAAATTCCAACTTCCAGAAGGCTCCTTTCAGCACCGCAAACCCAAGTTCAAGCGTCCTCTCCCAGGAGACAGCGCATTTAACACACCAGATGACCCAGTCGAAACTTCGTGTGGTACACGTTCACCTGCACCTCCCGCATCCCTCCTGCGTTCATCTGCACGATCCGCACGGCATCCAGGGTTGTGCTTGAAAAAAACACCACCGCCACCTTGCAGGCCTGAAAGAATACATCCACCCTCACCCCATCGAGTTCACAAGGGTTCTTTGGTTGCAAGTCCTGAAAGGCAGCTGTGAGGGTGTCCAGCACCTGTCGTTCGACAGGCAGGTAAAACCACCCGGTTTGTCCCTGCCCGCTCATCTGACGGACCCCATCCAGCAGTTCCCCCAGGTCGTCCTCACGGATCGCAGGAACGAGGCGGCTTTTGCGGCCATCAGCCATCTCAAATTGCAGGCGGGTGTGGACCATGAAGTCCTTGCCCTTCCTGTCCAGCAACTGCTTCCACACCTTCCCAGGCTGCAGGAAACCCAGTTCGGTGAGCACCTGGTAGACCGACAGGTGCCCGTCTTTGACCTGGATGGAGGGCATGAGGACAGTGTACCCTTCTAAGCCTCCAGCCATTGCGACCCAGGGTGCAACCTGAACGTGCAAAGCAGGGCAGGCTCAGATTGACCCCTCAACCTGGACGGTTTCTTCCAGAAAGCTTCTGAGCCGGACCATCAGCAGGGTGCGCAAGTTGATGCGTTTCTGATGCAGGAGTTTCCCCAGCTGTTTTTCGACCTGGGCTTCAAATCGTTCCATGCCCTGTTGTTGGTCCTGGTCAAGGGCGAGTGCAGGTGCTCCAGGGGTTGGGGGAACCCCTCAGCAGGCAGGCTGGTCTCAATGCAGGCCGCTGTTCCAGAAAGGCCCGCCTGGCAGGATCAATGCTGCGGCCCTGACCCCTCATGGCCCTCCGGTCAGGTCACTGCCAGCGTCCATCTGGTGTGCCCGCCACTGCTGGTGTTCCTGTTGCAAGTCGAGCAGCAGTTTCATGTTGATCCCCCAGCACTTTTCGATCCTCAAGGCCAGTTCGACGGTGAGTGGCTGTTGGCCTTGCAGAACCTGCTCCAGCCGCTCTTGCGGGCAATCCAGCCGTCGGGAGAAGTCCTGAAGGGATTCTTGTCTGCTTTGGAGTTCCAGGGTCAAATGCTGCCCTATGGACAGGGGGGCACCGTGCCTGGAGGCGGGTGAATTGGGCATGGGCTGACCTGAGCTTTCCTGACACCAAGAGTTCAATGGCCTTGAAGGGAACCAGGGGAATGAAACATGCCTGAGCGTCGTGAAAGCACACCGGTCATGTCCATTCAGGGAAGGGTGAGACACCTGTTTGCATTTTACACCTCTCTGGACAGCACGGAAGGTTGCACACCCGACGGACGCTGAAGGCCAAAACAGGGGGTTTTGCCTGAAAGCTTTTCTGGATGGACACAATTGATTCTTGGTGTTTCCTCTGCTGCCTCAGGTTCAACCCTGCAGGTTGAGGCGGTATCCGAGGCCCCGGATGGCCTCGATGGTGTGCTCACCCAGCTTTTGCCTGAGTCCGTAAATGCGCACATCCACAATCCTCACCCCGACTTCATCTTGCCCCCACACCTCCCTGTGCAAGTCATCCCTGTGCACAGGCTGTCCAGGTGTTTCCGCGAGTTTGAGCAGGAGTTGCAGTTCTTGGCGGTTGAGCTGCACGCTCCTGTCTGCCAGATCCACCTGGTAAGTGTCCACATGAATGGTCCAGGAACCCACTTTCTGCAGGGTCACCGGGTCCCTGCGCCGCCACAGGGCTTGCAGTCGGGCATCAAGTTCGGTGAGGTCAAAGGGCTTGGGGAGGTAATCGTCCGCTCCGCCGGTCAGTCCCCGCACCCGTTCCTGAACTTCACCCAGCTGGCTGAGGATCAGGACTTTCAGGGGGAGTGCCTGACGGCGGACATGCTTGAGGAGTTCAACCCACTGCCGTCCGGGAGGATGAGGTCAAGCACCAAAATGTCCACAGCATTCAACTTCTGCTGGGCTTCCAGCAAGCTTCCTGCGATCTGCAAGGTGTACCCGTGACTGCGCAGGTAGATGGACATCACCTGTTGCTGTACGGCACTGTCTTCCACGAGCAGCACCCTGGGACCTCTGTTCTCTGGCATGGGTTCATTCTGACAGACTTTGTTGGGGGAACGGTAGGCTGCATGAAACTGGATTCGTGGGTGCATTTTTCAGCAGGCCAGTGGCGGGATGGGTGCAGAGGAGGGCAAAAAACGTTCATGCTGTCCTGCAACCCTGGCGGCCATCTCAAATTGCAGTCGGGCGTGGGTCATGAAATCCTTTCCCGTCCAGCAACTGCTTCCAGACTTGCCGGGATGTGTGAATCCCAATCTGGAGAGCACGTGGTAGACCAACAGGTGCATGTCTTTGATCTGTATGGAAGGCATGAGGACAGTGCACCCCTCGGAGGGGATTCGGGGTGCAACCCTGAACGGAAACGGCTTGTTGCTGGCTGACCCTGGGTTTCATTTCAGGTGCCTCCGATAGAGTCAAAGCCAGACTTGCATCTGTGGAGTCCAGGGGGTGCCATGACAACCGAAGAACCCAGGGTGCTGGTGGTGGAAGACGACACCACCGTGCGCCGCATGTTGGTGCGCTTCCTCAAACTCAACCACTTTCAGGTGCTGGAAGCCAGTGACTTTGAGGCCGCTTTGCAGGTCATCGAGCAACACTGTGACTTTGAGTTGGTGTTGCTCGACGTGAACTTCCCGGGTGGGGGGGGCCAGAAACTGCTGCCCATCCTCAAGGAGAAGTGTGGTACAGCCAAAGTGGTGATTGTCTCCGCTGTGGAAGAAGCCCAGGTGATGTTTGACTTGCTGGCCGGTGGGGCCTCAGATTTCATTCCAAAACCCTTTGACATCACCCGTTTGCTGGAGAAGGTGGAAACCCTGCTTGCACCCAAACCTGAGGATTGAAGGGCAGGAAGGTGGGTTCGCTCTGGACGGACGGGCTTCCAGCAGTCTGGAAAGCAAGTTCACTTGAACGGGGGAAAAATCTCCATCGAGGGAAATGACCTCGAAATCACTCTGTTTTCTTGACCGGAAACCTTCTGGGATGAAAAGAGTTGACCAAGACGAACAATTTGACAGATGACTCTAAGGAAAACCTAAGCTTCCAGGGGTAAAGTGGTTGATTTGAGAACGTCATGACCGACCAGACACTGCAGATCCATCACTTTTATGACGTGTTGCCAAACGCCGCCCAGGAGTTGTTGATGCTCGCCCATCTGTCTTTTGAATTCGGCCCACGCAGCACCCTGTACCGGGCCGATGAACTTCAGCACACCCTGGAGAACCTGCTGGGGGATTCTCAAGGTGCCACCCTGGGGGAAACAGATCTGATCGAGTCTCTGCTGTTCCAGGCCGCAAGCCGTCTGAATTACCTGCTCTGCATCGTGCAGAAGGCCCACACCAGTGACGCAGGGTGGGTGTGCCTGATTCCCCTGTATCAACAAAACAAACTCAAGCAGGTGATGCTCAAACACCACCTGCGCAGCACAACCAGCCCGCCCTGAAACTTCAGTCAGGATGCTGTCTTGATTCAACTTTTAAAGTTTTTTCAGCCAGCTGTTGAGGGCTTCTGCAATCTCCTCGCCGTGGTCTTCAGGCACAAAATGCAATCCGGGTCCCAGATCCACGGTGGTGAGGTGCTTCAGGTGGCTTTTCGCCCAGATGGCCGTGGCTTCGGGGTTGAGGAAACCCGGCGTGACCCTGAACTGCAAGAAGGGCATTTCGCTGGTTTCCATCCACTGGATGTACCCCTGAATGAGTTGCACAGCCTCCGGGTTCACGAACTGCTGTGGCCCGGCCCAGATGGGTTTGCGGTCTTCTGGACGGGGAAATGGTGCCCGGTAGGCATTCATTTCTGCCTCGCTGAGTTTGCGCAGGGTCATTTGGGGAATCATGCCTTCCACCATCACATTCTGGTCTTCCAGCAAAGCGTGGCCCTGCACAGGGTCCAGAAAAGCCTGGAACATCTTCCCACCTTCTCCCATCAGAGAAAGGGTTTGTGGTCCTGGAGGGAACATGGGGGGCAGGGCGGCTTCCATGAAAGCCATGGCCCGCACGTTGTCCTGGTGGGTGGCGGCGTAATGGAAGCCCACCACACTTCCCAGGTCGTGCACCACCAGCGTGACGTTCTTCAAATCCAGGTTTTTCATGAACCCTTCCAGAAAGGCTGCGTGATCCAGAAAGCTGTAACCCAGGTTGAGGGGACGGTCTGAACGGCCAAAACCAATCAAATCCGGGGCGATCACATGGTGCTTTTCTGCGAGTTTCGGAATCACCTTGCGCCACTGGTAAGACCAGGTGGGAATGCCATGCAGCAAAACCACCGTGTCTTTGCGGGGGTCTCCTGCCTCCAGGTAATGCATCTTTGCCCCGTTCACTTCCACCCAGTGGGACACAAAAGGCAGGGTTGGGAAGGCAAGGTCGGTGTACTGGATGGAGGCAGTCTGGGCGAGGGCACTGGAAGCAACAAGCAAAGTCAAAGCAAGCATTTTTTTCATGGGAAGTCCTTTCAGAACAAAGAGGGAATGTTTCAAGACAATGGACGGGGAACAAGGCAGCCCAAAGCACAGGGCTGCTGGCTTTCTGTCAGGTGTTCTCCTTTTTGGGGCGTGTTTCACCCACAGGAAGGTGCTGGCCTTCCTGCAAGTGTTGAAGTTTCAGTTCAATTCAAGGGCAGAATCGGCGGGTGGATTTTCTCCACCGGCCACTGCAATTCCGCCACGCTCTCGGTTTCACGGCCCTGCAGGGGAGGTTTGATGTACACCTCACGCAGGTGGCCTGCAAAACGGTAGCCGTGCACCTCCATCCACTGGGCAAGGCTGAACATGCAATCCAGGTTCTGGTCGTGCCAGCCGTGGCGGTACAGTGTCGCCACCGTCCCGTGGGCTTCGATGGTACTTTCCTGCAAGCTCAGGTCGGTGGGAAAACTCAGCCCTTGCTGTCCTTCCGGGAGCAGAAAACCCAGTTCCACATCCAGGTTCTCGTCTGCTATGTCCATGGTGTGAAACACCACCGTGAAGGCCCCCTGTGAGGGTTTGCCGCCTGCAGGGAGGCTGTTGGCCAGCTTCCACATGGCCTGTAGACCATCGGGACGGGTGGGGAAAACCTGTCGGTAAGACAGCAGGCGTTGTTCTGGGAAACTGCGCAGCACCACGCTTTCCGTCTCAAAGGTGCCTTCTTTTTCCACCTGCCTGAGGCGGGACTCCACTCGCTGCAGCTTCTGGATTTCCTCTTGGATGCTCTGCTCCAGTTGCTGTTTTTTCAGCAGCAGCATGCCCCGAATCTCCTGCACGTCCAGTTGCTGTTGCATCACCCGGTCAATCTGGTCCAGGCTGAGGCCGAGGTCCCTGAGGGCCAGGATGCGGTGCAGGGTGGGAAGCTGGCTGGCGGTGTAATGGCGGTATCCGGTGTGCGGATCCTGATGCTCCGGGGTGAACAATCCGATGTGGTCGTAGTGCCTGAGGAGCCTTGTGGACACCTGGGCGATGCGGGAGAACTCTCCAACTTTGAACACCGTCTTCCTCCTTGCATGTCACTGTAGAAGATTCACGCGCGTCAAAGTCAACCCTGGCCGTGCAGGTTGAGCAAAACACCCCTTGTTGCTGCCTGAGCAGCATGCGACAACACCACCAATTTTCTGAAAACCATGAAACGTTCCTTGCAGATCGCTGAGGCACCACCCGCATCAACCCCGAAGGGTCCAGCGACATCTGGGGTGCAACACCGGCTTTTCATGGGGTTTTCACTTCAGGCAGGACTCCACACAATCCATCCCGTGCGTTCAAAGTGCTTTTTGCGGCCCCGGATGTTCATGAAGGCCAGGAAACTCCCAAACATGGCTGCACTCGCCAGGCGACCAGAAAGAGGTTAGGCAATGATTCGCGAGAAAACCTATTTTATTTGATCAAATCGCCATCCCAGAAACGATTTTCTAGGTTAGCCCTTATAATTAAAGATCAGGGGATCAGGAATGCGCCCCACCTCCCAGTCGTACCGACCAAACCGGTTCAAATGCCCCATCCAGTACGGATTGAGGTGCTTTAAAACCTCCTCCGGCACCTCCTGACCTCTGGCTTCCAGTTCCCGGATCTGTCGGGTCAGCAGGTATACCGTGTGAAACACCAAGCAATTCGCCACCAGCAGGTTGTACTTGATCAGTTTGCGTTGCATGTCCCGGTGGTGGGTCTGCACCATACCCTCCCCACCAAAGAAACTCCACTGCACGAAGTTGTTGAACTGTTCACTCTTGTTGGTCTCCCGGAAAATCCCGACACGCAGTTGCGGATCAGAAATGTACCGGAGCAGGAATATGGTGCGCACCGCCAATCCCAGTTCTCTCATGGCCTGGTACACCTTGTTCTTGCGGTTGAATCTGCTCAGGCGTTTCAGCACCGTCGCGGCAGAAATCCGGCCCAGTTTGATCGACACCACAATGCGCAGCAGGTCCGGCAAATACGTCTCAATCAATTCCCAGTCGATGTTCCCTTTGAAGAGTCCCCCAATGTTTTCAAAGGTGTCTGTTTTCTGAGCCCGGAAGAACTGCAAATCCTGCCAGTTGCGGATCCGGGGCAAGAGTTCAATGCCCAGCAAATAAGCCATCCCAAACACCGGCGCGCTCTGACCCTGGGTGTCGGCATGCAGTTTGTCTGGTTGGATGTCACTGGTGTTCTGCAGCATGCCGTCCAGGATGTACACCGCTTCCCACACTCCGCACGGAATGAAGTGCGAAAACAGGGCAATGTATTTGTCGGAGACGTGGTAATACCCTAGCCCGCCGTAGCCCCCGTATCGGATGTGGTACTCGGACATCAAATTGTTCTCGAACATCTCCCACTTGGTGCCATCTGCACTGGCGTGCTCCCCAGACCCCCACAGTTTCGGCAGCTGAAACTGATGGTAAGCGTTCACCACCAGGGCACTGGCTTCCTGCAGGGCCGTTTCGGTGATGTGGTGCTGGTTGATCCACTCGAAGTCCCGCCTGCTGGTGCCTGGCAAAGAACGGGCGGCCTGGGTGGCCCTGAGGTTGCATCCGTAACAGAACACGGTCGTCACATACCGGATGGAGGAATCCGTCAGCTTAGACTGAAGTCCAGAAATGGGCCGGAACACCTTGCTGAACTGAAGCAGGTGCTCAGCGTCAAACAGGGCATCCAGCACCGTGAGGGGTGATTGATGCAGGCCTGCACAATGCGCTGTCGGTGCCCCTCGAAGCCCTCAGGTTCTTTTTCTGCTTCCATTCTGGAGAGGGTGAACGTTTCCCCTTTGATCCTGGTGCCACTCCGTTCAGGGAACCCCAAGCGCGCATCGGCCCAGCGGGCAGTTTCTTGCAGCTTTTGTTTCAAGGTCCGGGTGATTCCTGCCCCTGTTCCTTCCTGCCCCATTTGCTCCAGGAAAAGGGGCAGTTCTGCTTGCATCTCCACATCGGTCACGAGTTCTTGGGTGTAATTCGCAAAGTCCTCACTTCCTTCAATGCACAGGTCCCCAGATTTGAGTTCCCAGGCCACATGAAGCAGCACGTACATCTCAAAATACAGCTTGCTCAGACCCAGCGGATGGCCCTGCAGCACCCACACCTCACGGCCTTTGTGCTGGAACACAAAAGGCCGCCACACTTCCGGCACCCACCCCAGGGGCACATCTGGCACGATCACCACATCATCAAAACGGGGGTCAATGGTGAAGGTGGACAGGTTCGGGTCTTTTTCACTGCGATGCTCCAGCACGAAACGGATGCTGTGCTCCAGGTCCTTGTTGTCGGAGGTGGATTTGACGGACACCCCTTCCAGAAAGTTGAGCAGGGCTGCCCGGTGACTGAGGTATCCCTTCATCATGAAAGGCACGAAATTGTTCCTGGTTCTTCCCAGGTATCGGTCGATGTCCAGCAAAGTGTCCTCGGGTTTGGGGATGGCCTCCCGGACTTTGGTCAGCACATCGTTCTGGTCCTCTGCTGCCAGCAAAACGGCGACCTGTCTGAGCTGATCAATGAGAGCGTCGGTGTGCCCCTGGTGCTTTTCCTGCAGGTCTTTGAGGAGGTTCAGGGCATGCGTTCTGATGCGAAACATGCGCCGCACAAACAGAGTCCCCAGATCGTCCCGCAACTGGGCCCTTCGGGCTTCCAGCAAGGCCACCGCCAGGGTGTAGCGCTTCATCAGGGTGAGGCGCACCATGGCCTGACGGTTCAGGCTTTTTGCTTCCTGCACGAACTGCTCGAACTTGCTGCGGGACACCAGGGATTTCAGGTTCACGGATGGACTGAGCTTCTCCAACACGGCCAGTTGTGAGAGGATGCCCCTCAGCTGGCTGAGGCTGGCTTTTTTGGGGTCCAACTTCAAAGCGTTCCAGCGCGAGGTGGTTTCATCTGCCTCCACTTCAAACAATCGGTCCAACTGCAGGCAGCCCTCCTCCTCGAGTAGCCCCATGACCTGAGAAAAGATGGTCTTGTTGATGGTGGCCCGCACGGTGGTGGCCACTTTGACCAGGGTGGTGAACCCTGGAAGTTCAAAGTGCTGCAGATGCAGGGTTTCCACAGCAGCATTGAGGATGCTGACCATGTCCTCATGGCGGGTGCAGCACCCCTGAAGCACCCGGGCAAGTTCCACCGTCCCATACGTTCTGAAGGAAATGAGCCCCAGGTGTTCCCGCACGGCCCGGAGGTGCTCAAGGTAGGGAACGTCATGCTCCTGGGCGCGGAGGCGGGGCAAAGCCCCTTGCAGACCAGAGGTGTGGGCGATGTGGCGCTGGATGTTTCGGGGGATGTGTTTCAGTTGCAGGGGCTGGTGGAGGTGCCGGGTCACCAAGAGGTGGATGAGTCGGGCCAGCCGGTTGGGGAGGTAGAGGCAGGTGGCTTCCACCTAGAGGAGGTCTTCAGGGGTGGGGGTGAAGAGCAACCTCAATTCGGCCTGGCTGGGTTTTTGTTTGAGCCTGGGGTAAATTGTGTCGTTCACGACCAGCATGGGCAGCCACCAGGACAGAGAAACATCGATTCAGTGTACGCCTTTCAGGCTGGTGGTTGCCCTCGTTCACAGAATTCATGCCCGCCTTCAGAGTTGTGGTGGAGACCACTGCTGTGTCGGGAACAGGAAGGCTGACCACCAGTGGGACAGGGGGTGGCCAGAGGGGTGGGTTTAACGTGACATTCAGGACTTTTTTGCTGACCTGCCAGGAGAGGAGTTGCAGGCCTGGAGGGATCAGGGTCTGAATCAACTCACGCATGACCTCAGCATAGATCTGGGGTATGAAGCCTCACCAAATGCGCGTAAGAGCCCTGGTTGTGGCGGCCCTTATAGGTGAGGTCCTGACCGATGGTGTTGCCCCCAGGCGTCCCGTGGGTGTGCCACTGAGGTCGAAGTGCACATCAAAGCCGTCACTGCGTCCTCCAATGCGGCCCTGCACGGTGTGGTGGTTCACTACCAACTGGATGTCTTTGCCAATGCTCATTCCACCTATGCGGCCCTGAATGCTGGTTTTGCCCCGGGTGGCATGGATGTCGTAGCCCACACTTGCTCCGCCAATGCGTCCTTGAATCTGGGTTTCATTCATGTCTCAGTGTAGAGCTGAGCCTTCATCCTCAGGTGAGGTGGCCAAGCTGACAGCAACTTGATTGAAACCATTCGAAACTTCCAGACATCCACGGTGTTTTGACATGGACCTGAAAGATACAGCAAGCTACACTCAGCTGATGAGTGATGTCAGAATGGCCCGCAAGCGTCTCAAAGCTGCCCTACGCCTGCTGGATGATCCCGCCCCTGAGCACCACCAGGACGTGCGCAGTGACCTGCTCGTTGCCTACCAGACCCTGACACAACTGGCTGAAGTGCACGCCGACCCTCCGCGCAAGGTGGCGGTCTACCAGGATTACCGCCTCAATCGCACCCGGGCCCGCACCCTGGTGGAAGAAGCTCTGCAATGCTTGCATGACGCCAAGGCTTTTCCCCGCAAGAGCCACCTGCAACTCAGCATTGCTGCCGATTACGTGCAAGACGCCTACCTGATGATTTGAGTCTCAGTGACCCAGCTGCATCCTGTGTTCGCATGGCAACATCGAAGGTGAACGCTGTGATGCTGATGTGACGACCCTTGGCCTGCCTGCAGTCCGAGCAGGTGCAGGCCTACAGCTTTCAGTTCCATTTTTCGGTTTGAGTTTCAAACACCTGCGTGCCAAGTTGCTTTAGGGGATCTTCCAGCTTGAGGCAGGTCTGGTTGCGCCCCTGCTGTTTGGCCTGGTACAAGAGGGCATCTGCTCGCTGCAACGCCACGGTGAAGCCTTCCCCGGCCTGCATGTTCACCAGGCCTGCACTGACCGTCACCGCACGCTCGATGTGGGGGTGGAGTAAGGCCACCCGCTCGGTGAATGACAGCCGGAGTTCTTCGGTCCACAGGTACGCTGATTTGGCCTTCTTGTTTTTCAGCACCACCACAAACTCTTCTCCCCCCAGGCGGTAGGCTTTGTGCTGGCTGCCCAGGCTTTCGCGGATCACGGTGCCCAGGGTGGAGAGCACTTCATCGCCCACATGGTGCCCAAATGCATCGTTGATGCGTTTGAAGTGGTCCACATCCAGGGTCAGCACGAAATTCCCCGCATGAAAGGCCTTCGCATCCTGGTCGAGTTTGCGGCGGTTCCCCAGCAGGGTGAGGGGATCGGTGAGGGACTGCAGGGACACCTCTTCGCTGGCTTTCAGTTGTTTTTGCTTGCTGAGCAGCATGGACAGGGAAACGTGGGTCATCAGCACCCCCAGTCCGTACAGCACCGGGAACACTTCTGTGATCAGCTGCAGTCGGTTGGGCAGCAGGGACAGGCCGACCAGCTGGCCCAGGAACACCCCAGCGGGCACGAAAGGAAGCTTCAGGATGTGCTTGCGTTCCAGTCCGGCCCACAGCCAGCCCAGGGACAGCAATGTGAGCACAGCACCCAGTGAGGCCACAGCAGGCACGGCCCCCATACCCCCCAGAGCCAGGCGGTACAGTGCCACCGGGACGGCAGCGAGCACGGCATGCAGGGGACCGTAACGCAGCCCCAACACCACCAGTGGAACCATGCGCAGGTCGAACTGCAATCCATCCCCCATGCGCACCGGGTATTGCATCAGCATCAGGGCGGTGAGGCAAGCCACCAGGATTTCCAGCAGCTGATTCTGCTGGGACTGCTGGGAGAGCCGGCCCTGCTTGACCAGCACCGTCCACAGGTACGTGAGGGTCATCAGCAAAGTCAGGTTCATCAGGATGCTGTCAAAAATCCCCATGTGCACCTCCACAGGACGGCCTCCACAGAGGCCCTTTGTGGGCATGGTACCAGCGAGAGGATGTGTCTTTTCTTACCCCTGCATGTTAAAAGTTGTTCATCTGCTTCCAACTGGGGGCAATAAAGTTGCGGTGGTGCTCTCCCCCGGTTCACGGGATTCCCGTCTCCTGCAGCACAGGTGAAACGAAGCTGGGTGAAGTGCAAAAGCAGGGCTTTGCTCAGGGAGGTGTGGGGACACCGTTCTTTCCCAGGGAACGCTCCCATTTTGAGGGTGTGGTGCGGTTGGCAGATGCATGGATGCACCCCATGAAAGCGCAGCACCACCGGAAAGGGGATTGACAACTCAAATCCCCACGGGTTGCAGCCCCTCGGGCAAGGGAGGAGAAGCAGGCCTCCAAACAAATGGAGACCCCTCCACCATGCTCCTGCTGCCTGAACATCCACTGGGTGGAATACCGGGGGAGCCACGCTTCATGGCTGTTTCAGTCCCATGTGGCAGGATGGAGGGGTGAACGAGCAAACCCACCGTTACACCCTGGAGAGCCGGACCGGCCACACCGCCTGGACGGCCCACTCCCTGCAAGCCTGGCTGGAAACCCTCACCGGAACCCAGGTGCAGGTCCTGGAGCGCCCCGGGAGGTCCTGGGGACTCAAACCCAAAACGGTGACGTTTGACGTGGTGATCCACGCCACCCTGGAGCAAGCCAGGGGCTGGGAACAGACGGTGCTGCAGCAACTCAACATGAAAAAACGCCCAGATGTTTGAAGCAAGAGTGAGGTTGCTGTCAGGCGGGTTTTGGTACGGTGTACCCTGACCCAGGACACACATCAACAACAGGAACGGAGGACAGGGTGATGAATTCGGAATTCATTCAACGCGTCGCAGGGGTGCCCCTGGAGGCCACCCACCTGGTGATGGCCGAGTCTGACCTGGTGTGGCCTTTTGGTCCCCGAATGTCCCACTGGAACAAACCGCACCTGGTCATTGCTGCACAACATTTCCAACTGTCCCTCACGCCAGATGCCACCCAGACCGCATCCCAGTACGAGCAGGGCTTGCTGTTCTCGGTGCTGGACCACCTGCAACAACACCCCAGTCACCGCTTCGTGGTGCTGAATCGGGTGGGCACCCACAGTGAAGGCTGGGTGTGTCTGGTGCCTTCCAGGGGCTTCGCCCAGGTGCAGCGCATCCTGTCCCTCTACCGGCTGAACATCACCCCGGCAGGCTTGAGGGAAGTGCTGCAGTGATGGGTCGGATGTGCAACCCCATTTGGTTGCGCTCATCCATCCTCCGACATACACGGACGGTTTTCCTGCACCAGACTTGCCCACGGAACAAATTTGGCTGCGCAGTTCCAGCTGTAACCTGAGGCTGCGAAAGCTCCCTCACCTGGACTTAACGTGTTCAGCTTAAGGTGACCTGTGCAAGATTTCGTACAACACACCCTCCACGCCCTGGCTGTTCATCAACCCTCTGTGGGCTCCCTCAGCGTGTTTTTCGCCTCCAAAATGCTGTTTGTGCTGTTGCTCATTGCCCTCTGGCGGTTCTGGGTCCGCCGAAAGCAGCTGACCTGGAGGCTGCTGGCCCAGCTGGTGCTGCTCGGTGCGTTTGCAGGTGTGCTGACCTTGTTGGGATTGCATGTGGTGCAAGACCCCAGGCCGTTCATGGTGGAAGGATACGAGCCCCTCACAGACGCATCCCGGGACAATGGTTTTCCTTCCGACCACACCCTGGCTGCGGCCCTCCTGACCATGGGCGTCTTCTGGTTGGACCGCAAGTGGACCTGGCCTCTGGCCCTCGGTACCCTGCTGGTGTTGCTGGGACGGCTGGCCATCGGGGCCCACCACACCCTGGATGTGCTGGGCAGCCTGGGAATTGTGGCCCTGTCTGCCTTGCTGGCCCGCTGGTTGCCTCTGCCTGAGGGGTGGACCAGAAAAGCACCCTGAAAGTCTCACTTCGCATTTGGAGTTATCAGCTTGCAGGTTTCTGTGTCACAGGTGGTCAACGCCCACGCAACGTATTCCAAAGATTGAATTTCAATTTGACCTGCTGCTTAGCCCCAGCATTCAGCAACACTCCTGCAGGTGTGCTTCTCAGAACATCCCACAGTCAAAAGGGATCAGGAGGTGCACAATGCAGGTCATGTCAAACCCTGTGGCGTTGCACTGGAAACGGCTGTTGGTGTGGGTCCTGGGGGTGCTCTTGCCGCTCCTGGGTGTGGGCCTGATTGCCGAGGATCTGCTGGAAAAGGAACGCTTTCGTTTCGAGCAGCCGTTCATGTTGTGGTTGCACAGCCATGCCAATGCTTCCTTGGACCGCGTGGCCGTCACGGCATCCACGGTGGGCAGTGTGTATGTGATGGGAGGCTTTACCCTGCTGCTGGTCTTCGTGTTGTGGGAGAAGAATCGTCGGATCAGCTTCTATTTCCTGCTCTCTACCCTGGGGGCTGCGGTGATCAACAGCGCCAGCAAACTGGTCTTTGGGCGGCCCAGGCCACATTTGTGGGAGTGGATTGTACAGGAACAGGCGCAGAGTTTTCCCAGCGGGCATGCCATGTATGCTGCTGCGGTGGCGACTGCACTCGTGTGCATGCTCTGGCACACCCGGTACCGCTGGCCCATGGTGGTGTTGGGCGGTCTGTTCACTTTCCTGGTGGGGTTGAGCCGCATGTACCTGGGGGTGCATTACCCCACCGATGTGCTCGCCGGTTGGGCCGCAGGGATGGCGTGGTCATTGGCCTGCTGGAGGGTTGTGAGAAGCCATGCGTCCACCGATCCAGAAAGAACAGGACAACTGGAACACAGCTGATCGGTTGTTGTGCAGAGGTCATCACCCTTCAGACTCCCGGAAGTGAAAACAAAGCAGCACCCCAGCGTTCCCATGGGGTGCTTTCGACCTCAAAATCAGGTTTCAAATCAGATGGGGCCTGCCCTGTTGCAGGGTCTCCATTTCCAATGCATCCCTGGGGTCCAGGGTGGGGGTGATGCCCCGGGCCAGCAGCAGAACTGCACCACCAATCAAGAGTCCCAGAGTCAGTCCGATCGCCAGTGAAATCAAAAACAACACGTTGCATCACCTCCTGGGGGAGTACCCCCTTGCACCTTTCTTGACTTCAAGGTACACCCTCCCACTGAATTGCGTCTGAGACGCACTGAGCTGAAAATGAGAAAGCTGAACAAAAACTGACGGCCGGTCAGAATGGTGTCAGGGACAAGGAATAGACTGAAAGGGTGCTGAAACTCCACCGGGTCCGTCAGCACCTCAAACGGGTGCTGACCCTTCTTCTCGCCGACGATGCCACCCTGACCGTCAGTGACGTGCACCGCCACCTGGAGCACGCCCATCAACTCCTGCAAAGCATGCTGCCCAGAATGCAGCGCTCCCAGTCGGTGCCGTGGGAGCGCTGGTCGGTGATTTTGTTTCACTACCGCAGGGAAGAGGTGATCCTACAGGTTCAGCAAGCCCAAGGGCTTCTGCAGCATCCGGTCGGGCCAGGAGGCCTCCAGAAAGCCCACCAGTGTTTGCTGCAACTTCACTTCAGGATGCTTGAAGTTTCGGGCAGTAGTGCTGGTTGATCAGGACCGAGTCTTCCAGCCGGAGCGCTTCCAGCAGGCCCTGACAGCGGCCCAGAAAGACACTGGCCCCTTCTTGGATGACCAGACTGGAGAAGCTTCCTCCTTGCCGACAGTGCACCACAGTGTGGTCCCGCTGGTGGTGGGGGGTGATGTTGAAGATGTCACGGAGTTGAAGGGTGGTGATGTGGTGTTCCTGCGTGACCACGATGATGTGATCACGGTTGTCCCTGAGGGCCTTTTGTGGAATGGACTGGAACAGGGTCATGTGAGGGATCCTTGTTGCAACACCTTTCTTGTTACATTTTCATGTTTGGGCCGGGTGGTCTGTAACACTTCCCATGAATGAGATGAAAAAAGTTCAGTGAAGCCTCATGAAATTTCTAGATGTGATTTTTTTGTAACGACTGAGACGCCTCCTCTTCTTGCCAGCCTCACGTCAGCTTTCTCAGAAATCCTCTGGGTGGAAAGGGATGCTCCACCATCACCCAACGGGTTAAAGGACCGCCTGGCCCCATAATTCACGGCATCTGCCAGAACGCTGCGGGCGGAAGTCAGGGAACGGATGAGGGAAACAACCCTGCCCTTGTGCCTCCCAGTCAGGCTCTGTCCTCCTGCAGGGTGTAAACTGAAGGCAGGTGTCTTACCTCCAAATTGATTTGAACGTCCCCTCTGTTCTTTCACCCCACATTTAAGGCATGCTTCCATCCCTCTGGCCAATTCGGCCCCTGGGCCCCCCGAAGCCCCCGTCACAGGAAAGCACAGGCACAACCATGCAAAACCTGGATGCCAGACGGCACGGTGCTCCCGTATCTATCGGCCAGTATTTGACCCTGGAGTTGCATGCCCGAGGGGAAACCCTGCAAATACTGTGTTTGGCCCCCTGTGTCAAGCTGGCGAAGCCAGCTGACTCCGGTGGCCCTTTGTATAGGATTCCCCTGAG
>NZ_BMOD01000032.1 GCF_014646895.1 Deinococcus roseus | reverse complement strand
GGCAATGGCAGCCTGGTAGGTCTCAGCAGTGATGTCTTGACCTTCGATGAAAGCGTACCGACTGCCCGAGGAAGGGTGCTTGACCACTTCGACCTTCCAGGAGGTCTTTTGCAGGACCCAGTCTTGAAATTTTTCTCCGTTGTAGCCGTTGTCCACGAAGATGGTCTCTAGCCGGGGACATTTTTCTTTGGCGGCTTCGAGCAGGACTTTTCCCCCATCTCGTTCCTGGGTACTGGCAGCACAGACCATCACATGCAGGATATTTCCTAGCGTGTCACACAGCAAGAAACGCTTGCGGCCTTTGACCTTCTTGCCTGCATCAAAGCCTCTCTCTAGCCCCCTTTTTGAGTGGTTTTCACACTCTGAGAGTCCAGAACAGCGGCACTGGGGTCTTCATTTCGTCCATCCAAGCTGCGATAGGTCCTCACCAGTTTCTGGCTGGCCTTCTCCCACACGCCGGTTTTCTTCCAGAGTCGGAAGTACTCATAGACGGTCTTCCAGTGGGGAAAGTCGTGGGGTAAGGCCCGCCAGGAGGTGCCCTGACAGAGCACGTAGAGCAGAGCATTGACGATTTCTCGTCTGGGAATGCTTGCAGGCCGACCACCGGGTTTGGTGGAGGGAATGAGGGGTTCGAGCAGTGCCCATTCACGGTCAGTGAGGTCACTGGGGTAAGGCTTTCTCGTCACAGACAGCATTTTATCAATTCAATGCTGTTTTGTCATGCTCAGACGGTTTTCGGACGGTCTCTCAGAATGGAATGCAGAAGACCTCAAAATGTTTCAACAGTGGCAGGACTTCAGAAGAAACCGGGCCTCACGTTGGCAAGGTGTCGTGCACCAGCTGGAAAACCAGTTGCAGGTGACCCAGCTTCAGGCGGAGAAAGCCGAAAAGGTGGCAGAACTCTCTGGCCGCATCGGTGCCCTGACCCAGGGCATCGACAACCTTGCGTTGCACCTGATGCAAAATCCATCCCTCGGCGCAGAGCTCGCAGGGCTCTTCAGGGACCTCCAGACCAGTCAACAGGACCTTGAAGAAGCCCGCAGGGTGCCCATCTACCCGGCCTTGAGCCTGCATGAGGACGTCACAGTGCGGGATTTGCAGGACCTGTTGTTTTTGCTCACCGGCACAGCGTCCCAGGGCACCACAGACACCTCAGCCGAGTCAAGCGGCATCACCCGAGAGGTGGAAGTGTCTGAAAGGCAGGACCCCGAAATGGCAGACCCCTCCCTGCCTGCCGCTCCAGACGAGGGGCACACTGCGTCCACCTGGAGCGAACCTGCACCTGAAACCCCGGTGGAGCCCAATCAAAAAGATGAACCTGAACCTGCTCTCCCAGAAATCCCCGAGCAGCAGGTCGACCTGCAACACGCAGCCCTCCCCACCCCATCTTTGCAAGGGGAGGTGCAACGCCTGCTCGAAGCCTTGCTCCCCCAGCCCAGAAGTGAACTCCTTGCCCTGATGCCCAGAACAGCAGCAGACTGGGAGCAGGTGGACACCCACTTCAAACTGCGCACCCTGCTCAGCAAACTCCGGCTGGAACAACCCGATGAAGAAGCCACCGCCGGGCTCACCCGCTGGTACGCATCGTTCCGGCACCGTGACCTGCAGGTGCTGGAGCTCATCGACCCCGACCTGGGAAGTGAAAAAGAACTGGCCTGGCTGGTCCTGGCCGCTTTCCTGCACTCTTTGCACCGCTGGGAGTTGCCTGCAGGGACAGGCCGGTACCGGGTGTACTTCAAGAATCCCCGCACGTGTGAACGCATTGAGCAATTTCTCAAGCACGCCAGCACACCGGTGACGGTCCAGGAGCTCAACCGGGTTCTGATGCTCAGAGAAGACCAGCTGGAAGCGGCCCTCTTGGTGTTGCCTTTTGCGAAGCGGTTGGAGGATGGACGGTTCGTGCACCAGGACCATGTGGCCCCCATCTCGGAGACACCCTCCTTGACCGTAGCTCTGCCTGCCGCACCGATCCGGGACCCCAATTGGGACCTGATTCTGGAGGTGCTGGACCCCCGCTGGAACGTGCTGGCGGAATCCCTGGCCAGTGCAGGTCTCCCTGCCCCCGACGATTGCCATGTGGATTTGCATGACGGGGTGCAGGTGACCGGCAACCAGGCCCTGTTGCTGTGGACCGCACAGAAAGTGGCCGTGGTGGAAAATTCTGAGGTGACCTCTTCCGGCCACCAGACCTTTTCTGTGCAACTTCCAGACCTCGCAGGACACCTGCAAAAGGCCCTGCACGGATGAGCTACCAGTTCGTGGTGACCTCCACCTACTACCAGGCCCTGCAACACCTCGATCACCAGTCCCAGAAAATTGTGGGGCTGAGTGTGCAGGACTTCCAGAAGGACCTGATGCTTTTGAGCAGCAGCAAAAGCGGGGACCGGCTGCACCCCCTCAAACACACCCACACCCCCAATCTGTTCTCGATTTCCTGCAACATGGACCTCAGGGTGATCTTGCTGCGAGACAGCAACACCTTCGTTTACCTGCATGTGGGGCACCATGACGCGGCCTACCAGTGGGCGAAAAACAAGAAGTTCAAACTGGACTTTCAGCAGGGCAAGGTGCAGATGTTCACGGTGCAGGAAAAAGCACCTGACCCTGATGTGATGCAGAAGCCTCACACCCTTCCCGCAGAGGGTCCCAGGCCATTTGAATGGATCGACGACAAAACCCTGCAGGACCTGGGCATCCCGGAGGAACTGTGGCCTTTTGTGCGCAGCCTGCCAGAATCCCGGCTGCCAGAAATCATCGACCACCTGTCTGAAGATGCGGCAGATGCCTTGATTCGCATTCACTCCGGTGAAAAACTGCCGGACCTGAAAACCCTGGTCGGGATGCCCATCAAAGTTGCCGATGGTCAGATTGAAGGGGCACTGGGAAGTGACTTTCAGACCTGGATGGTGTTTTTGCACCCGGCTCAGGAAAGGCTGGCCCGTTCGACCCCATCTTCTTCCATGCGCATCACCGGGGGTCCCGGCACCGGCAAGACCGTGGTGGCCCTGCACTGGGCGGCGTTCCTCGCCCGCGAACACCCCGAGAAGTGTGTCCTGCTGACCTGTTTCAGCAAAACCCTGGCGGAGCGCCTCGAGCAGCAGCTTCCATTCGTGGTCCCCAGAAACGACCCGGCCTTCAAAAACATCGAGGTCATGAACCTGCACAAGGTCGCCCGGGAACTGTACAAGGGGAGTGAAAAAGGGACGGATTCCAGCCTGATCTATCCCCTGCTCGCAGAGGTGTACCACGAGCACGGCAGCACGTTTGATTTTCCTTTTGTGCTCAGCGAATGGCAACAGGTGGTTGAAGCGCAGGGCCTGTGGACCTTTGAAGCCTACCGCGGTGCCAGCCGCACCGGACGGGGCACCCCGCTCGGGGCCATGCAAAGAAAACACCTCTGGAGCCTTTTTGAACGGGTGCTCAAAAAACTCGAGCAGCAGGAAAAAATCAGCCACACGCACCTCTTGACCCGCACCGCAAGGCAGATCGCCGAGACAGGCAAGAGCGTTTATGACTTTGTGATCGCCGATGAAGCCCAGGACCTCGGACCCGCCGAGCTCGAATTCATCCGGGCCCTGGTGAAGAGAGGCCCCTCGGACATCACCCTGGTGGGAGACCCCCAGCAGCGCATCTTCAAAGCGGTGGGCACCTGGCTCTCACACTGCATCGACATCCGCAACAACACCTCAAAACTGAAAGTCAATTACCGCACCACCCGCCAGATCCAGCAGTTTGCCGAGCAGGCCATGGGCATGAGTGGAGAGATCACCCTCTCCAGCCTGCAAGGACCGGAACCCAGGGTGGTGCAGTGCATGGGGGATCAGGACCAGGTGGAGACCATTGCCCACTTTGTGCGGTCCCTGCTCAAAAAAGGCCACCATCCCTCCGATGTGGCGATCCTGGAACGCAACGCCCACCTCGCCATCGCCTCCAGGGTGGCCAGAGAGCTGGGCCTGGAAGTCTTTGACCTCAAGCAGCAGGGGAACGTGCCCAGAAACCGCCTGCCTGCAGGGTCCCTGCACCGGGCCAAGGGACTGGAATTCCGTGCGGTGGTGATCGCCTCCGCGGGAAAAAACCACCTGCCTTTGCCGGTGGCCATGAAAGAAGCCCAGGATGAAGCGGACCGCAACCGCATCCGTGACCTGGAACGTCAACTGCTGTACGTCGGCATCACCCGGGCCAGGGAACAACTCCTGATCACCCACACCGGGCAAGTCTCTCCCTTCCTGTCATTTGCTGTCGCACCCTGAACCTACACTGGAGGAACCATGCCTGAGCGCACCCTGCTGATCCACCGGGACGTCACCGCCCTCGCCGACTTTGTGCGGGAACACCACACCCACTTCCCCACGGTGGTCGCCACCAACCTGCTGTCCATGCGTTTTGTGCGCAAAACCTCCGGGACGGGCCTGCGCACCACCACCCTCAAGCAGCTGTCCCAGCGCATGCTGTCCCGGCAGGGGGTGCGGGTGATGTCCGAATTCGAACGCCGCAAAGTCCTGCAGCAGGTGGTGGAGGGGGTGCACCTGCATTACCTGCCGCTCAGTCGACCCACCTTCCGGCAGCTCATGAGGATCTTCTCGGAACTCATGCACGCCGCCACCCCCGCCGAGAAACCCGAACTCGTGGCCCGCACCGCACGGGAAAAAGATGTGGCCCATTGTTATGCAGCCTACCTCTCTCACCTCACCACCCACAAACTGGCGGACCCTTCTGCAGTGGAATTCTTTGCCCCTGAGCAGGGCAAATACCTGGTGTACGGCTACCCTTACTTCGACCAGGCGCAGGTGGAACTGCTGGGCAAGGTGTGTGAGCCGGGCAGTGTGGTCACCCTGACCAGCGAAGGGCACCGCACCTTCAGCCGGGCCAGAAAAGCCCAGTCTGCCCTGGAAAGTCAGGGCTGGAAGGTGCAGATGGCCCCTGACTCCGTGAGGGAAACGGTGGGCACCCGGGCGGTGGATCACCTGCTGGCCGGGACTGGCCCCGTTCCGGAACACATCACCCACACCCCACTTCCCGGCCCGGAGGCCGAGGTCCGTCACACCCTGGGCCACATCCACCACCTGCTGAAAGGGGGCGTCCCGCCTGAAGATGTGGTGGTGGTGGTGCGGGACCAGGACACCTACCTGCCCCTGATCCGGGAGGCCAGCAGACGCTACCAGTTGCCGATCCTGTGCGGACAGATGCTGCCGCTGATTTACACCCACCCGGCGAAACTGGTGCTGTCCCTGGTCCGGGCCAGCCAGAAAGGGTGGGAGCACCACATGGCCCTGGAGGTCTTGCAGCATCCCCTGAGCCGTTTTGTGGACGAAATCAGCCTGAAGCGCAAAACCCTCTCCCCACCCCCCCAGAAACTCAGCGACTGGAAACTCGGGGGGGAAGCAGGTGTGCTGGAACTGCCCCTGCAGGCAATCGGTGAGGTGTACGGGGCAAGGCTCCGGGAAGCCCTGGGTTTTCTGGGCCTCAGCCGCACGGTGCGCGGCACCCACCAGACGGCCGTGGCGGTCAGTCGGGTGCTGGACATTCTGGAGTCGCTTTCCATGATGGGCAACCTCACCCTGGAAGATTTGCGTCTGGAACTGATTGAGGACTTCATGGACATCGGTGTTCCCACCGTGTACTCCCGGCGGGGGGTGCGGATTGCCAGTCCCCTGGCCCTCAGTGGACGCAAGTACCCCATGTGTTCGTGCTGGGCCTCAGTGACACCCTCTTCCCCCAGCGCCCTTCTGCAGATGTGCTGCTGGACGACCACATCCGGGAACGCTGGGAGCGCTCCGGGGTGGCCCTGGTCCGTCAGGGAGAACGCATGCACACCGAACGGGCCTACCTGCACGCCTGCCTGAACGCGGCAGGCAGCCAGTTGCACCTTTCCCGGCCCCTGTTTGACCTGAAAGGAAAATCCCTGGAAGGCTCACCCCTCAGCCGGATGTTCCAGTCGGCACCGGCCCTCCCCCCACCCCTCCCGGTCACCGAAGTGGAAGCTGGACTCACAGGAGAGGTGGGAGAACACGTGCAAATGCGGGCCAGCCTGGAGCTTTCCCGACAAAAACTGCAGGTCTCCGGTCACCACGGACAGGTGCAGGTGAAGGTGCCCCAGAACCATTTGTGGAGCCCTTCACAACTGGTCAAATTTGGCAGCTGCCGGTTCCACTGGATGGCCGAGAAGGTCTTAAAACTCCTGCCTTTCCCCGAGGTGGAAAAAACCCTGCAGCGCGCCACCGAAGGGACCTTCTACCACAAGGTGCTGGAAGAACTGCTGCGGCCCCACCTGGGCATCCGACCCAACCCCAGAACCCTGCTGCTTGAACTGCCAGGAGCCTTCGAGCGGGCCGAAAACGTGCTGCTGGAAAATGGCGAGTTGCCTCCCCTCCCCCACTGGCCTTTCCAGCACCATGAGTTGCTGGAGAACCTGAAGAACTTCGTGAAAAGCCATTACTTCATGCTGCAAGGCACCCTCCCCCAGCAACTCGAAGTTCCCATTGAGCACACCCTGCAGCTGAAAAACGGGCCTTTTTCCTACCGGGGCATCGTGGACCGCATCGAACAGACCAAACACGGCACCACCGTGATCGATTACAAGAGCCGCAATTACATCAGTGAGCTGCGCAGACCGGACGGCAGCAAACTGGAACTGCAACTCCCCCTGTACCTGATGGCCGTGGGTGGCCAATTGGGACGCTACCTGAGCATCCTGAACCGCGAAAAACACCTGCTCAGAACGGTGGGACCCGCCCACACCGACAAAGGTTACGTGTGGGAAGACCACAAAAAAGAAGTGATGGATTTTCTGGAGGACACGGTGGAACAGCTCTCCCAGGGGAATTTTCAACCCACGCCCAGCGAGTCGGCCTGCAAGTACTGCGATTACGGATCCCTGTGCCGGGTCAGGGCAGGTCAGGCATGACCAACCTCACCCCCAGACAGCGCATGGCTGTCACTGCGCCCGGCAACGTGGTGATTCAGGCCGGGGCCGGCTCTGGCAAGACCCACGTGCTCGCCGAGCGCATCATTCACCTGCTTGAGCAGGGACTCAAACCCCGTGAACTGTGCGCGGTGACTTTCACCGAAGCTGCGGCCAGTGAACTGCGCAGCCGGGTGGAAACCTACCTGGAAAGAAAACTCCCCGAGAACGAAGGGTACTGGGGGGAGGTGCTTGACGATTTTCCGGAAGCGCAGATCTCCACCATTCACAGCCTGTGTGGCCGGATTGCCCGGGAGCACCCGCTGGAAAGCGACGCCAGTTTCAACATGCAGGTGCTGGAAGAGGGTGCGTTTCAGGCCTGGCTGGATGAGGTGTTCCCGGAAATCCTCACGGTGCTGCCCAGGGCCATTCACCGGGATCTGCCTTACTCCCTGCTTTCCCAGGCCCTGCGCCTCCTGCTGGGCGACCCCCTGACCGCAGAGCTTGCCCTGGGCAAGGTGGAGACCGTCACCCCGGAAGAAATTGAAAAGCTGCATGTGAAACGGCTTCAGGACCTGTGGGAAACCCACCTGGAATACCGACTGGGCCGACTGGAATTGCTGAGGTCGGCCAGCTGCAAGGACCTCACAGATCCCCTATACCCGATGTACAGCCTGCTGCTGGAAGGGCTGGGGGAGCAGGACGCGGTGGGTTTCAGTGAACGGTTCTTCAACCTGCCTTACTCCAAAAACTCGGGGAAATCCCCCAACTGGACCGGGAGCGGCAAAGTGCTGGTGCAGGACACGGTGGCCTGGCTGAAAGACACCTTTGAAGGGGCCAGACTCCGCCCGGAGGAACAGTGGCACCACCAGGCCCTGTACCAGCTGAAAACCGCTTACCGCCTGACCCTGAAAAAACGCTATGCCCTGTCGGTGCGGGACAACGTGATGGGCTTTGCAGACCTCGAGTACCACGCCCGCCAGGCCACACTCCACCCCCATGTGCAGCGCTACTACCAGGACCGCTGGAAGGTCATGCTGATCGACGAGTTCCAGGACACCAGTCCAGCCCAGTGGGCCATCCTGGGAAGCCTGCTGGGGGACCTCATCCTGTACACCGTGGTGGGCGACGAAAAACAGTCGATTTACGGCTTCAGGGGATCGGATGTGGGCCTGATCCAGCGCCTCTCCGAGAAAACCCGCAGCGTGGGAAGCGTGGTGGACCTCGACACCAGTTTCCGCACCCACCATCAACTGGTGGAGGTGGTGAACCAGGTCTTCAAGGTGCTGTTCTCAGACCAGACCCACCAGAGCAGCGTTCCCATGAGGCCACTTAAAGCCGCCCGGACCCAGAAACCGCAGGACACTCAGGCCAGTGTGGAGGTGCACGTGCTCGCCGGGGAACGCATCGGGAACCTCCGGGACGCAGAAGGACGGCTGATGGTCCTCAGGATTCAGGACCTGATCCGCAGCCAGATGCAGGTTTTTGACCGCACACAGCAAACCCACCGGCCGGTCAGGTACGAAGACATTGCCGTGCTGTACCGGGCCAAAACCAGCCTGGACACCTACCTGAAGTCCTTCAAGAAAGCGGGCATTCCTCACGTGGTGGAATCCGGCATGGGCCTCTTTGACCGTCCGGAGGTGCAAGACCAGATCACCTTCCTGCAATTTCTCGCCAATCCCTTTGATGACCTGTCCCTGGCTGCGGTGCTGCGGGGTCCCTGTTTCATGCTCAGTGACCCGGAACTTTACACCCTCTCCCGCAGCATGCAAGAAAGCCTGTGGCACTCCCTGCAAGCAGACCCGGCATTCCGGCACATCGTCACGGTGCTGCAAGAGGTGCTCTCCGAGCGCAAAGACGGAAGCCCGGTGGAAGTGCTGGAGGTGCTGCACGAAAAAACCCGTTATCCCCTGGTGCTCTCCTGCCTGCCTGAAGCCGAAAGAAGGCTGCTCAATGTCTCCCGTTTCAAAGAGGTTCTGCGGGACCTTTACCGGCAGGGCCACACCGACGTGTTCAGCGCCACAGAGCGCCTGAAAAGCATGGCTGAAGCAGGAATTGAGGTGTCTGAAGCCCTTCCACCCTCCCTGAACGCCGTGCGCTTCATGACCATCCACAAATCCAAAGGGCTGGAATTTCCCATTGTGATCCTGCTGGACAGCCTGCACACCGGCCCCAACTTCAAAGACGACGTGCTGATCGACAGTGACCTGGGGGTGGCCCTCCGGCACCCGGATGACACCCTGGACCTTCCAGAAAAGTATGTGAAGTTGCATGAAGAGCGGGTGCGCCGCAGCATCCTGGAAGAGATCCGGGTGAAATATGTGGCTTTCACCCGGGCGGCAGACCTGCTGATTCTGGGGATGCCCCTGACCAGAAAACAGGAATGGCCGTATTTTCAGCTGATGAAGGCCCTGTCCGGCACCGACCATGAGGTGTACAGTTGCGAAGCCCACCAGATTCCTTCCCTGGACCCCATTGCCCCCCTGCAGGTCTGGTCCGGTGGAGCCACAGAAACGGCCAGTGGTCCCCTTCCTTTCCTGCTTCCTGAAAGCCTGCCAGTCACCTCGGTGGGGGTGTACCTCAAATGCCCCAGGTCCTTTGAATACCAGCACCTGCAGGGCATTTCCGGGGTGAATTTGCAGTGGAAAACCAGAAGTGAAGGCCCACGCATCCTGAGGGGCAAAAACATCGGTGGACTGGTGCACACCGCCCTGGAAAACGGCTGGATCACCCTGGAGAAGTTGCAGCAGCACTTCACCGGAGAGCACCCCGCAGTGATCCATGAAGTGTTCCGCCTGGTCTCCAGCTTGCAAGACGAGGAATTTGAGACCCTCAAGGGGCTCAGCTTCACCCGGGAACAGGCTTACAGCATCACCTACGGGGACATGACCTTCGAGGGGGTGGTGGACGCTTTCACTGACGACTGGATCATCGACTACAAGACCGACTCGTTCATGGAACCTTTCCACCACCTGCCCCAGATGGCCCTGTACAGCCACCACCTGAAGATCCCGAAGGCCAGTCTGGTGTACCTCCGGCACAACACCCTGCACACGTTTGAAGCAAGGGATCTGCAACAGGGCCTGCAACACATTGACCTGATGCTTTCCAACCTGCGCTCAGGGAAACTGGAAGCGAGTCCGAGCCTCTTCAATTGTCGTTTCTGTCCGCACGTGACCCACTGCACGGACGCTGTGACCCTGGACAGCGATTCAGAAGTGTCATAGCGGGAAAAGAACTGATGAAAAACCGCTTGCCGAATCCAGATTGACCCTCAAGCAGACACCATTCAAATGAACCGGCGGACCACAAAACAGCGCTGACCGACTGCCTCATCCCCGAAGACCTGACCCCTTAAATCTTCAGAGCTGGACTTTACTGAGCTTCATGGATGGACGGTCTCCAGCCCTTCGCCACAGGTGTCTGGTGCCCGATCACCTGGAGCCGGCTGACCCCACCATCCCCATGGAATAGAGGGGGCCAGGGACAACACACCAGGCCATCATTGAAGAAACGCCTGGGTGGACATGGTTTTGTCCAGTCAATTTTGAAGGCGGGCATTCATTTCCAGCACCCAATCGCTGCCACTGGACGGCAAAAACACCTGATCGGTCTTCTGCTGGCTTTCCAGCAGTTGCTTGATGTCGAGCATGATGGGGTGACCCGACTCGATGCTGTAAAGGCGGGTGTTTTTGTCATAAACAATCTGAAACAGCCCCACATTTTCGGAAAGCTGGTGTTTGATCTGGTGAAAGTAATTCCGTGCCTTCTGTGGCTCAAGGTCCTGGAACACATGGCTGATGATGTTCTGCAAGGAAACTTTGCCATGCAGCAACAAGTACACCACCACTTCCATCGCCTTGCTCAGGGGCAACCGCACGTCCTCTCCATTGAACAAAATGCGCTCCTGCTCGAGGGTCAGAACCTGCACCTGGTTTTCATCGAGTGTGGGAATGAGGCCCGGATACCGGGTGTCCAGGTCTTTGCGGACCTCCGGCAAGAACACCCAGTCTTCAAAGCATTTGTGGGCACAGTCCTGTTCGGTGATGAATGTGGCAAGATCATCGACTCCATTGCTGAAGTTCGCAGGGGAGTGACGCAAAAGCATCCTGCAACGGTACATCAGGACCCGCATGATTTCCAGGTCGTCTCCGTACTCCCGCACGAAGTTCAGGGCTTGATCCACCAGGGCTGTGGCCTCTTCCTGGGTGAAGCGATCATCCATGTAACTCCGGTGCACATCCACAAAACTGCCATGCAAATCTGCACCGATGTGTAGTTGCATTCGTTTGAACATCCGTCTGGCTTTGTGATGCAGGCCAAGCCTTTGAAAAACCAGGAACAGGTACTCCTGGTTCATGTGGATGAAGTCGTGCATCACGGCTTTCTGAGCAAACAGCAGCGCCTGTTCAAAATACGGCTGGGCTTCAGCCAGACGACCCAGGCACAGATGGGTGCGGGCAATGGACATGTGGGACACCACCAGAATCTTGGTGTTGGTGGTGTTTTGAATCACCAGTTGCGCATCCTCGATCACCCCCTGAAGCACCATGTGATCCAGAGCCAGCACAATGCGGGTCATTTTGATGTGCCACAGGTAGGGGGTCTGACAAATCTCGTCCGCCCGGCCCAAATAATACAGCGCCTGTTCGACCCTTCCCGAGGTGGCGAGCAATCCACTGCAGGTCACCAGCACTTCTGGTGCGTAAAAATTAAACTCAGGAGCCGTCTGGATCACCCTCCAGGCTTTCTCCGCTTCCAGAACAGCATCATGGATGTTGTTGTGCAGGGCATGCACCACCGAAACATTCCGGTGCCAGATGGCCCTGTTCAGACGGTCCAGTTGTTCCACCTGCACCATTGCCATTTCCGCCTGCATCTGTTCGGGTTTGCCAATCAGGAGGTACAGGCGCACCAGGTCAATGCTGGCCCTTGCCTCTCCCATTGCCAGTGCCCTCAGGGCATGCTCAAGGGCCCTTTCCCGGTCCGCAAGTGCCAGACAGCACATCCCCATCCAGCGCTCATCGCCTGAAGTCGGGCGCTCCAGTGTGGCATACAGGGACTGTCCCAGAGCCACTTCATGCATGAGAAAGCACAATTGCAGGTCGCATTCTGGAATGTATTCCGCAGACATGCCCTGTGCTTTGCTTCGGAGGTTCAAGATCTCTTGATCAATGGGATTCATCGCTGTTCCTTTGCAATCTTTCTTGATCAGCAGCAAGGTTTAACCCTCCACCGCAATCCAGTTGTTCTCAGGATAAATCAGAGGTGCTGCAACATCAGAAAGATGTTTCAGCAAGCAGCACGCCTGTTGTGCTTCAAGTTGCCTGACCGTTGCATTTGCTCAAGGAGAAACCTGTGATGGCACTTGCCACACAGGGCTGCAGCATCTGTATCACTCCTCAACAGGTCCATGACACCACGGGAAGGACCAAAGCAAAGCCGCATGGCAGAGACCCCGGAGGTCACCCCGGCAAGAAAGCCTGCTGCAACAATTTCTGGAACAGCATGCCATCCGTTTTGGGTTTCCTCAGGCAGCCTGACCGAACTACAAGTCACAGATCTCATGGGTTTACTGCGTTTATCAGTGAAACAGGAGTGGTATACCCCCGAAAAAGTGGTCCAGTAGAAAATCGAGTGTTCGGCCTTCACCATAGGAGGAGAACATGAAAAAGTCCCGCTTCTTGCCCTGACTACGCACCTCGGGGACGGCCCCGTCGGTGCTGGGCGCTTCACCGAACAACAGATCCTGGACATCCTGCAAGAAGCCTAAAAGGGTGAGAGCCCTGTGGCTGAGCTGTGCCGCCAGCACAGCATCCACCAGGCTACCTTCTACAGCTGGAAGCAGAAATACACGGGCACCACCACTCCAGACCAGAAGCGCCTCAAGGAGTTGGAGAAGGAGAACGAAAAGCTGCTGAAGATGGTCGGAAAGCTGCAAATGGAAAATGCTGCCATGAAGACAGTGATCCGAAAAAAGTATTAAACCCGTCCCAGAAGCGAGAAGCAGCCAAAGATCTTCCGGAGGGTGGGGTCAGTGAGCGGCAAGCCAGCAGCCTGTTGCAGACCAGTCGCAGTGTGCTGAGATACCGCCAGAAATGTCATGTTGAGCGGCAAAGCCAACTGGTCAGGAAACTCCGGCAAGTCACCCTGGAGCACCCACAATATGGCTACCGCAAAGCCCATGCTGTGCTGGCGAGAGAGGGCTTGAAGGTCAATGCCAAGACAGTTCACCGACTGTGGAAGCTTCACCACCTGCAGCAAAAACCCCGCAGGCATCACCGGAAAGTCCGTTCTGGAGCCAGCCTGCCTGAGAAAGCGAACAAGGTAAACGAGGTGTGGGCACTGGATTTTGTCTTTGACCAGACGGTAGGCGGGCAAGCTCTGAAGTTCCTGAGGTTGACCGATGAGTACAGCAAAATGCTACTCTCCACCCATGTCAGCACCCGTTTTCGAGCGCAGCAGGTCATCCAGGTGTTAAATCAGGCTTTTGCTGAGCATGGACTGCCCCAGAAGCTCCGCTCAGACAATGGCAGTGAGTTCATGGCCCGTGACCTGGGGGTGTTTCTAGGCCTCAAGAGGGTTACGCCCGTAAGGATCGAACCTGGAAAACCCTGGCAAAATGGCTTCATTGAGAGCCTCAAAAGCCGTTTCAGAGAGGAGTTCTTGAATCAGCATGTCTTTCGTACCGTCAAGGAAGCTCAAGTGCTCAGCGTGTCCTACCGGCAGTATTCAACGCTGCGCGGATCCATTCCTCGTTGGGGTACCTCACGCCCTGTGAGTTTGTGCAGCGCACCCAGGCTGCTGGAGTAAATTGAACCTGGCCTCCATTCGATTTTCTCCTGGTACAGCCCACTGGGGCTCCTCAGTTTGAAGAGAGCCTGTACGGATTTTTGATCCCACTGGCTTACTCAGGCGACGCTGGCCAAAACACGCCCCAGTGAGGAAATCCGCGTTTCTGCACGGGGTCTTCCGGCCAGATGATCCGCAACTCTAAGTAAATTTAAAGATCAAATGCAGGATGAATGCACGGGCAAGGCACACCTCGCAGGCAGTGACGGCCTGTCATGCTGGAAAATGAAGTCCACTTGAATAATGCTGCAGTCCTCGCCTGGTGCGTGCTGATGCCCGTGGAGGTCCCTGAAGTTTTGATTGTGGGGTGTCAGAAAGGCCCATCCCTGCCGCACAGCTGGAACAGTCATTGTCCACAGACGAAACCCGTGTGCTCATGACTCCTGATCGGGTTGATGTCCATGCAGAGGTGGATGATGCCTCCGGGTTGCAGGTGGACTTTCACCACAGCTCGTTGCCCTGTGGGGTGTCCCAACTGGTTTCCTCATCCCGGTCATGTTCCGGCCAGTTTTCCAGGATCGAATCCAGGGTGATGGCAGCAGCCCCCATCACCCTGACCAGCAGTCGGTCTCCTACCACCTGGAGTACCACCTGGGTGCCTGCCTCGAGGTGCAGGCTGTGGGAGAGGGTTCTGGGGACCACCAGGCCGATGGCGTTGTCCCACTTTTTGGTTTCGGTTTTGAAGACCGGGTGTTTCATGTGCTTCTCCCTGGCTCTGGTGTGAAACGCCAGAGCGCATGACATTCAAAGAAATCCTGTGGTGCAGAAGGTCTTTCAACGCCTCGTGGCTGCAGGAAAACCCAAAAAGGTGGCGATTGTGGCTTGCATGCGCAAAATGCTGGTGATCCTCAATGCCATGATGAAATCGAATTCCATCTGGGAGCCTGGAATCACTGTGAAGACCTGTTAGCATGTGAGCACCATGTCAGACAAAACCATTGCCCTATGGGTGGGCGGCCAAATGACCGGGATCAAGAAAGGGTTCTGGCTGTCCGTCAAAGTCATTGAGGGCCACCTCCTGAAAGAAGATCACTTACATCAAGTGCTGCAGGTCGAAAGTGAATGGTTTGAGGACGGAAACGAAAAGTACCACAAGTCCCGTGTTGCACAGAGATGGGATGTTGGTGACTTTGTAGTGGTCCGAATCCAATGGCTTCGTAAAGAAACCAAAGAATTGGTGCTGGGTGAAAAGGGAATTGTCATGTTGGAAGGAGATTTCTCTAGACTCCAAGAGGTCCTGGGAGATGGAGAACAGCTGAATTTCATCCTTGCCAGCAGCACCTACCAGTTCAAAGAACGTTGATCCTTTTGGGCTTGACTTTCTTCACAGTTACTTTCAGGTCGAGCAGCCCCTGGATCGGGGACGGGATTTCATGGCCAGGGGCTTTCTCCCCTTTCCACTGGAAGAAAGCCAGCAGGTCCTGTTCCAGCACGTGTTCCTCAACACCTGGCGCGGCAAATTCTGCTCCCAGGGGTGCAGGGTGGCGAGCAGGATCAGCAGATGAGGGCACTTCAAGAGGAATTCACCTGCTGTCAGCAGGTCAGGCATGGGCTGTCGTGCAGGCTCGTACAGGGGGTGCGAAGGTCATCCGTTCACCATGGGCAGGAAACGCAGGAGGACGCGCACCACCTGCCTTCGTCCTTCCTGAGTTTGCAGCATCTCCAGGGGGCGTGTGTCCTCAAAAATCCCCTGGGGACAGTACAGCCACCTCAGGGCCAGGAACACATCCCCGAACACCAGCACGCTGAGGCTCAGCACCCTCAGCTGCCGCTTTTGGGTCCGCGGGTCCTGCGCTTGCCCCAGCACGGTCCACTGCCAGATCGGCAGGTCCTGCTGCAGCTCCTGGTGCACCTCCAGCCACGTTCGGCGCAACCCCTGAAGCGCGTCATTCACCCCGTCCCTCCCCGTCACCAGGGTGTTGGTGCAGGCACAAACTGGCATGCCACACCAGGTCCAGGTGCGCCAGCAGTTCCGGGTCTTCCCCCAGGGGTGGGGGAAGCAGCACCACACTGACCACATCTGAAGTCGACTGGATCCCCCGTGGGGTTGGTGTGGGAAGCAGACGGGCGGTGGTTTGCGCCCGGGGTGCGAGTTCAAGGATTTGTACGGTGAGGCCCTGGGAGAGCAGGTCTTGCAAGAAAGGTTCGAGCAACACCCTGAGAATGGAGGCATCCAGGCGGGCCTCGCAGGTGATGCCCAGCACTTTGCCTCCCAGGTCTGGCATTGACAAATCTGCATTCCATTCACGTTCAGGTCGGGTCATCCCTTCAGCCTGAACCCTGCAGCAACCGCCGGGTCAAGCCCTGATCGAGGGCAGGCTTTGCAAGAAATCAGGGGCTCTCTCTGGGAGGGAAATTTCCCCTCCTCCGGGGTTTGCGGGGTTGCTTTTTTCTTGCGAAATGGAGCCGTTCACCACGCGTGTTCAAGAAAAAAATTCCGCGTTTTGGGATGCACCACAAGGGTTTTCGCCGTCCCAGTTTGCATTGTCCACCCCGCACTTGACCCGGTGGTTACCGCGGGGTGGACAATGAGAATTTGCCTTTCGGCAAACAGGAGATGCACGTGAAAGAAAACCATCCCGTAACAGCACCCCCGACCGTCTCACCCCAGGCAAATTCGAATCCCGCAGGCCCCCAGGAAAAACTGCTTGCCTTGCGTGGCCAGCAGGCCGTGCTGCACGTCATGGGAGGGTGCAGCCCTGAACAGTACCAGCAGACCATCTTGCAGGTGGTGAACGCCCACCGGATTACAGGACACGAGATCTTGCACCTTGAATTCACCCGGTCTGAATTCGGAGTGCAGGTGATCCTCAAATCCCCCCTGGAGGAAATCCCCCCCAGTCAGGTCACCGAGAAAATCCAGGGGAAATTGCAGGAAAACGAAGTGGTGCTGTACACATTGCCGTACAGACACCGGCACGAGTGGGAATGGCTCTCACACCTGCCAGCCGTGCAGGTCCAGGTCGCAGAAAACACACCTGAGGAAAACCCAGCCCTGAAAAAACCCCTTCAAGACGACCGTTTGCAACCCCAGCAAGAAAAACCATGGGTGGGTGGTCGCAACGGGTTGCGGAGCAGGGCCACTGAAGAGTTCGGCAAGTGGGCGGGAAACCGGGTGGGTTTGCTGGTTCGGGATGATCCCGGAGAACACCTGTACTGGGCGGTGTTTGATCACCTTTTGCACCTGGGCTGGCTCACCCCGTTTCAGGTCAACCCCATCCTGGTTGTGCCGGACGGTGACGCATGCCGGCCTGTCGATCTGCGGGGTCACCTGAGCGAAGAAGCGCTGGGGGAATTGCAGCAGAAGCCGCCTGGTGAAGATGAAGTCGTGCTCTGTGTGCTGCCGTACCCTGCCCATACCCAGTGGGGACGCCTGAGTTTCTGTGATGACTTCCTGCTGTTGACGCCCCAGCACATGCAGGATTTCCTGGCACGCCTGTGATGGCACCAGTCCCTGGATGCAACGGCGCAGCTCAACTCACCGGAAAATCAGATTTTTGCAGGCCACCGGCCTGCTTTTCAATCCTCAGGAGACAAAATGAGTGAACCCACTGAAACCAGACTGCACCACTGCATTGGACGGAGCGTGGCTGTAATGGCCACACAATCCATCTCTGTAGAGGAATACCACAAGAGCCTGGACACCCTCACCGCGGCGCTCGTCGCCACCGGGGTTCCGGTGCTGAGCATTCAAATTGAAGTCTACAGCGCTGGCCTGCAATTCACTTTTCCTGAAGTCCTGCCGGCTGAAGTGCAGGAGCAGGTGGCTGGATTTTACCTGCAGGAGGACTTTCCCGTGGAGTCCATCGTGCTTTTTTATCTTGTCCACAACGACCTGGATTGTCACGTCTGGCTGGAGCACCTCTACCCACAATTCCACCTGGGCACCCTGAAGGAAGGTGAAGCACCAGAACACTGGATCATGTTGTGAGCCCTGCAGGAGGGATGTGGATGGAGGATGCCTGGTGAATGGGAGCTCTGACGCCGCTGAGCATGCAGGTGGAAGCCTTTCCTTTGCCTGCCTGCCGCCCTTGCCCTCTGTCTCCGCTGTGTTGCTGGGCTGGATGGAAAAAAACGTGAAAGGGAGGCCAGACTGTGCAGTCTGGCCTCCAGCAATGCGGGTGACATCCCGTTTGACGTGCCCGCTCCTTCTTCCCTGTGTCACGCAAGGGAACTTTGAAAGGGCCACAAAGCGGAAACGGATGGGTGAGGTCTTCCCCATCCCTGTCCCGACCCACGAAAGGTTTGGGGTCTGGGTCCCTTCCAGTGGGGTTTCTGCAGGCTGTGGTGGTCAGTCTGACCGTGGTTGTTTCAAAAAGGAGAGGCGCTGGAGGATGTTTTCGTGTGCCTTTTGCCGCTCTTCCGGGGACATCGGAACAAATTCTGGGTTTTCCCGGGGGAGTTCAGCCAGCCGGGCCAGTTCACGGTGGAGGTCAAAAGGGCGGTCCAGATTCTCCTGTTCTCCTGCTGCTCTGGTGTTGTTGGGGTGGTTTTCATCTGGGTCTGCTGACATGGGCGCCTCCAGTTCACTTAAAGGCAGGCTGGAGAGGGTCCTGGTTTTGCATGACCTGATCTCTCATTCCTGTTCTTTGAGTTGCTCAAGCTGGATTTCGAGGCCCAGCAGTTCCCCCAGCAGAAGGGTCAGGCGGTGCATTTGCCTCCTGCGCACCGTCTCCAGCATTTGCCCCTTTTCCTTTGGGTCCTGGCAGGTCAGGTAAATCTGGATTTCTGGCACAGTGAATGCATTTTTCCGCAGGCGCCTGATGGTGCGAACCCGCTCCACGGTGTCTGGCGGGTAGTGGTGGATTTTGTCCTCCGGGTGCAGTTGCCTGCGGGTGAGCAGGCCGACTTCGGTGTAGTGGCGGATGGTGGCTTGCGGCACCCGTGCCTTGTTGGCCACCTCCTGGATGGTGATCCACAGTGCTTTTTTTCCTGGCATTCGTTCCTCTGGGTTTTTGCAGGTGGGCATGAAAACCCACCTGGATCTCGCTGTGGGAAGGCGGAAGTTCTGTGGCGGTCAGTCGCGGGCTGCTTCCAGCGCTTGCAAGGCCTGGTCTTCGCACTCCACTGGGACGAACACCTCACAGGTGCCGTCCATCACCACCACCAGCAGGGGCAGGGTGCGGCTGCATTCAAGGATGGGTTTCAGGTCCCAGTCGCCAAGCGACAGGTAACCCGGAGGGATTTCCGGATCCAAGTTGGTTCCTCCAGTTGTGGTCCTGGGAGCAGGGTCAGATTTTGTGAAGTCAACTGACCTGCCTGCCATCTGAGGTTATGGGTGAACGGGCCCCCACCTGTAGGGGGCCACGTCCGCCCTCACGGACCGTCTGTGGACGGTCCCTTGTGCATCGATGTGGATGCTTCAATCCCCTGGGTGATCCACATGGGGGATCCTCCAGCCTGTGCAGGCCTCCACACCCTGGGTGGTGGATCCTGCCCCTGCATTATGCCTGATGCTGTTACACCACAGTCAATGGGTGACTCAAAATCAGCTCTTTACTTTCTGCGACGCATTTTCTCAACCATCTCTTCCTTGGATGGTGCTCAAAAAAGGGTGTGGTTGCACCAGTTGATGCACTGCAGGCAGTGCTCTTGCCTCTCTGACAGGAGACACCTGTCTGCCTGCCCCGTGCAGGTCTCTGAAGAGGACCCCACCATGTTGAGAAAAGACATCCTGCAGAAGACTGGCCTCACTCTTGCTGCCCTGCGCCACTACGAAAAGCGGGGCCTGCTCCACCCGCACCGCCATCCCGATGGAAAATTCAACCGTTACGACGAAACCCACATTGAGGTGATCGCACAGATCCTGATGCTGCAACGCCTTGGAATGAGCCTGGAAAAAATCCAGGCGTTTCAGGAGGCCAGTGTGGAAGAACAGCGCTCCAAACTCAGGGAAGCCATCAATGAGGGCTTCTCGCAGGTCAGCAACACCCAGCAGGCCCTGCAAAAAGCCTTCGGGAAGCTTCTCAGCCTGCATGGACTTGCCGAATGAGTTTTTGTCTCCCCTGAGCCTGTGCACCTATTGAACAGGAGGTCTGCCCAACTGGAAGGGCCGATGGCCTGAATCCGAAAGCGGACGTTTCATCAACGTCCGCTTTCTTTGCGCTTCCCGTTCCCGGTCATGCACAGGCGGGCACGCGGCACCACCGTCTGCACAGCCCGCGGTCCTGAGGCACCCTGCACAACCTTCATGCTCCAGCTTCTTTTGGGCCAAGCAGCAGACACTTCAGGGCCCCGCAGGCCTTGTTGTCCTGCTGCAGCCAGGCACCCTGAAAGTCAGCGCTTCAGGGTGACTTCCAGGGTGGAGGTGCCTTCATCTGGAATCACCGCGCGGGCTTTGAGGTCCGGGTAACCCTGCAGTTTGAAGGTGAACTCCTGGATGCCCTCGGGCAGGTTCCTCAGCGTGCAGGGGGTTTTCTCGCACACCTGTTCTTCCCCGACGAAGACCTGCGCGCCGGTGGGACGGCTGGTGATTTTGATGCCAGGTTTGAGCACCAGCGTGAAGTTCAATTCCGCGTTCTGGTCGCCTTGCACGGTGACCTGCTGGGTGAAGTCGCGGTGATCGTTCAGTTTCAGGGTCACGGTGTAGTCTCCGGCGTCCAGGCGGCTGAGTTTCAAGGGGGTTTTGCCTTTCTCTTCCCCGTTGATCCACACCGTTGCCCCCCTCGGGGTGGAGGTGAGGGTCAAAGCGCCACGCTCGCGTTCCAGCAAGACATTCAGGTTTTTCACCTCTCCTGCTCCCAGGTTCAGGGTGGTGGTGAAGGTCTTGAAGTAGGGTTTTGAGACCGTCACCTCCTGCGGCACCCCGGTGAAGATTTGCAGGGTGCCGTCCGGGTTCATGAAGGGCGGCTGTCCCGCAATGCGGATGTTGGCGTCGGTGGGCTCCACATTGACCTGCACGCGGCCGTCCAGGGGGTTCAGGCTTGAAGTGTCAAACACCCGGATCCCCTGGGTGACGCTGAGAAAGAGCGTCTTGCCGTCCCGGGTGAAGGTGGCACCGAGCTTGTCATGGTAATCCGTTTTGGGGCTGGGCACTTCCGTCCAGGTGGTGGTGTCAAAGGAGTTGATTTCTTCGGTGCTGTTGATGGTGTCCCCGAACAGCACATACCTGCCGTTGGGGGAGAACCGCACGAAGTTGGGTCGGAAGATCCCGGGGGTGGGCACCGTGCGTTCCAGGATGCCACCCTGCACCTGCCACACCAGGGCCTGGGATTGGCTGTTCACCCCCACCAGGGTTTTGCTGTCTGGGCTGAAAGACATTTGCAGCAAGGTGGCGTCTTTGGTGGGGATGGGCAGGGTGCCCACCACCTCCCCATGTTCGGGGTTCAGCAACAGCACCTGTCCATGGGTGGCCACCGCCAGGTGTTTTCCGTCCGGGGACAGACTGTAAGCACTGGCCTCGGCGGGGAGTTTCCACAGGGCGACCTGCAAGGTCTGGGTGTCCAGGACCCCCAGGTTGTCGCTGCCCAGTTTGGGATCGAACAGCAAGAAGGCTTTCCTTCCGTCTGGGGTGAGGACAATCTGCTTCCAGAGACTGCTGAGCACTTCCCTGGTGTTCTTGTCGTTGATGGGGATGTCATTCCAGGTGGTGGTGTCCAGCAGGGTCAGGGCCGGGCCGAACGGTGGGGCATCGTTCGCCACATAAAGGATTTTGCCGTCCGGACTGAGGGCCAGTCCGTTGTTGCCGTTGGTGCTGACCTTGAGGGTTTTTTGCACCTTCTGAGCAGTGAGGTCGTACACCACCACGTTCGGTCCAGCAAGGGCGTAAAGCAGGTGGTGGGCTTCGTCGAGCACCACAGATGAAGGCACCCCCCAGCCGTTTCCCTGGATCGGCAGGGTTTGCAGCAAGGGGACCTGCTGGGCCACGGCGTGGCTGAGGGTCAGGGAAATCAGGGGGATCAGATACGGTAAGTTTCTCATGGGTTTCTCCTTGAAAAAGCATTTCCAGGTTTTCCACAGAATACGACATTTATGTCGTGGAGTTGCGCGGGATTGTCCAGAAAGATACGGAGGTGAAAACGCGGCACGAGGTGACAGCAGAACAGCAGGCCTACCTGGCCCTGGTCCGCAAGCGCATCCGCGAAACCCGCAAGCAAACCCGGCTCACCCAGGAAGAAGTGGCCGACAAAATGGACATCTCGGTGCGCATGTACCAGCGTTTCGAAGCTGAAAACCCCAGAGAAGGCTTCAATCCCACCCTGCTGAATTTGCTGGCCTACTGTGAAGCCGTGGGCATCGAAATCACCTGGCTGCTCCGCAAACCTGAAACACCAGACCCTGACACCAGTGTGAAAACGGGTGGCAAACGCTCCTGAAAGAAACCCAATTCGAAAACGGTGGAAACGGAACGGGCACTGGCGTGCCAGACAATCCACTCTGCCAGAACCCCACTGCCCTGTGGTCTGAAGTGTTTTGACCACCAATCTTGATGCAAAAATGAATGCAAAAAACCGGGCAGTCATGGACAGGCTGGGCTTCTAGAGAAGTTCCAACCATGGGACCGAACGCGTTTTCAGCCTGACGGAAGTCATGAACACGCCACGCAACTCGGGCAGCAATGGTTTTTTTGCCCGACAACAGGTCCACTCAGGGCGAAGTGAGGGTCTCTGTTGCCTTGGAGTTTGAGAGGATGTCAGGTACAGCAGATGCAGACGTCAGCATCGGAGCTCACTCCAGGTTTCCTTTACGCAGGCATTTCCCTTGCATTTTCTTGCAATTTTCCCGGAGCCCTGTCCTGACTGTGGTGCCTGCCTCATACTCCCACTTCTGGTCAGAGAAACCCTGTGTCTCACCTTTTCCATAAAGTCCATTCAACTTTTTCGTTTCCAACAGTAAATATCATCTTTCAGGAAAATGTTTGTTCCATTTTTTCCAGCAGAAACCCGTTGGAAAGAATTTTACTTTCAAAGTGATCTACTGATTTTTCTCGTTTGACAAACATTTATTCATTTTATGCATTAAGTGCATCCAGCCGAGCCCCCGATGCTTATTACGTTAAGATCATAATATACATTGAGATTTAACAAATAACACCTCCAAAATCCCGATGAAAAAATTTCAGGTACGCAACATACCTAAGACTATTTATTTTGACGCAAATAGACCATTTCTGTTGTTCTGTTCGTGATATTTTTCATCGGATTGAAAAAAGTACTATGAAATTCATAGTGCCCTGACCATTTTCGATTTTTGACCCGTATGCAATGTCGATGCACTCGACAGCCCGCGAAATTCTGCCTGCATAAATTCGCACATGCACGGTTTCTTTCTTGGTACGGATCTGCGGGGACGCCAGTCAGAGTGGACTGTGGGAGGGAATCACCGATTGCAGGCGTTTGAAGGTCAGGACAGTGGGCGGACCTTCAAACCACCCTGAGAAACCCGTTTGCCTTCAGGTGCACATGGACGATGCTGCCTTGCTTCCTGAAAAGGGAGACGTGGTTGGCACGTGATTCTCTGCAAGGCCAGGGGGGAGTGGTCACCTGGATGCTTGATTGTGAAATGGTCCTGCCAGGATCTGGTGGCTGACAGGACCATTTCTCCTCTTCAGACAGTGTGGGTGTAGTGGTCAGTTCAGCGGATGCTTCAGGGGACCTTTCTGCCTGAGGTTTGCAGAGGATTCCTGCTCAAAGATGCAGGGTGTGTTTCCAGGCATTGGTCATGGCGATCTGTTGTTTTGAAGCCTGTGTGTTCAGTGGGATTCTCTTCTGGCCTGGTGCACCTGTCCGTCAAACGGGTTTATTTTTTGTCAGCAGAATCAAATTTTGTTTGATTTTCAGGCGTAAAAATAAACCCATGAAGCACCTGATGGCCCTGAGTGACCAGAGGACCTGCCGGTCGCCGCAGACCAACTGCACCTGCTGGGCATCACCAGTGCCCTGATCCACCTCGTGAAACTGGGCTGCATCAGCCAGCTGCCCTGTGAGGTCTGCCTGAGGACAGGCAACAGTGTCACACTGCGCGATCTTCTTTGCAGCGTGCAGGTCCCAGGAGCACCTGAACTGTCCTTGTGGCTTCTCTCCCCTCGAGCACCACGGCCTGACCCATCACTTCCCACCCCAGATGGCACCTTGATGCCCATGGGCACATCCCCCTGTGGCCAGACTCCACTGAAGCGTTGAACAGCCACTTCACGGCCCTCAAAGGGCAACTGGTGGTCAGGTCGCTGACGCGCCCACCATGACTCGAGGGGAAATTGAACACCACCCGGGTTGGCCCAGCACCCCGCTGTGGGGTCACTGCTGGGGCTCGTAGATCGGCAGCACCTGAAGGTTGCCGGCCTCCTGATTCAGCTCGAACTGCATGTCGGTGCCCGGGGGCAGCAGGCTGAGTTCACGGGTTTCCCCGGGCAGGTACACGGTGGTGTCCAGCACCGACTTCCCGGGCAACTGGCACAGGCTGCGGGCTTGCAGACCCTCCGCCCGGTTGTTGAGGACCTTTCCGCCCGGGTGGAGGTCTTTGAAGGTGGAAAACGAGCTGTCCTTGCTGGAAACCGTGACACTGGTGGTGGTCAGCCCCAGGACCCATGAGCCTTGCAGCATTCCCAGGTACCGGTAGGTGGTGCAGGACCCGGTGAGGCCACTGGCGGTGCGCTGGGCACTGACGATGTGGATCACTTCCTGTCCGGGGACACCCACCATGGACCAGGTGATGTAGGTGGCACTTTTGAGGTTGCTGCCCTGCTGGGAGACCGTCAAATCCAGTCCGGGAACCAGTGCCCAGTCTGAAGCATGTGCGGTGGTCAGCAGGGCCCCGAGGGTGACCAGGATTTTCTGGATCCTTTCGTGGAGACCCCTCCAGCATACCCTTTGCTCCCACCTCAGCCAGTTTGCTCTGGCCTGACTGGAGCCGGGCGAGGGTCTTGCACCTGACCTGTGAGGTGACCGAAAGCTTCGGGAGGGTCATTCCTCAGCCGCCCCAAAAACGAAAAACAAATGTGTGTTGAATGTCCGCCAATGGCCATATGTGATGGCACAGGGCACTGACAACATGCCCGGGACCATTGTGGCCGCTTCTTGGGCTTCTCAGCGCAAATCAGTCCGGCTTTCTTTGTTTTTCTGTGACAATCAACCGCACCGTAGAATACCTACCAATGCAAAATCCGGGAAGCAGGTAGTCCGCTGTGATGATCACGCACCCCTCAGGGCATGAAGTGGTGTGGCAAGCAATTCACCCAGGGTAAAAACCTGATCTGTCAGCCCCATCGCCATTGCTGGCGTTCTCTTCAGGTACTTCTGACGCCCCACCCTCTCGGGTAATTCCACCTTCAAACTGCGGCAGGTTTTTACCCAGTTGTAATCTAGTCGGACCAATTCCGCCAGTCCCACACGGGTGATTTGCTTGTGGGCAAAAGCCAGTCCTTTGCGGTGCATATGTGGGGTGTGTTGCCTGGCGGTGCCATTCTGGCGCTCCACAGCGGAAGTGTTGGGGGTGTTGTACCCCAGTCTCTCCAGCTCTAGTTTGATCCGACCCGTGGTGCCGTGCGTGTGGCGGATGTCCACGGTCTTGAGCCTCCTGCCTTCCCGCACCTTAATCAGCTGGACATGGGCCAGCATGCGGGGAATGCGGTACTTCACTTTGGGAGGTCGACCTTTCCCACCCTGCTTCTTGGTCCTGTATGGCACACCAAAAATCTCCGGGAACAGGGTGGCATAGCCGTGCCCCCCATCGGTCAGAAAAGCTAGATTTTGAGGATCGACCAGACGATTTCGAGCGTCCTGCAGCAGGCAGCGAACCAAAGGCTCATCTCTCACGCCCAGCCGCAGGGAGACCAGAAATTTGCTGTAAGGGTCGATCACCGTGGCTTCCCAGAGTTGCTGGCTCTTATTGCCGTAGAAGCCGTACCTTTCATCTGCCTGCAGGGCCGTGGTTTTCAGCCCCACCGCTTTGTGGTCATGCAGGTTCCTGGCGTGTTGACCGGTGACAAAGATGATTCGCTCTACGGTGTCGTGGTGGACCTTGCAGAGTCTGACCGTAGCAGAGATGGAGTTACCCTCACACAAGGTTTCTGCCACCTTGATGAATGTGTCTGGATCGATTTTGCTGTTCCACAGAGGGGTACCTTTGCGCTCACTGAACTCGCTACCACAGGTTTTGCATCTGAGGAGACGCAACTGGTGCTTGCCGTAGGTTTTGCGGAGGGTCAGGTTGTCTCGTCCAGGCTGGAGGTGGTCTTGGCACTGAGGGTTTGGACACGCTAAACTGCTGAGGGGCAGCTGTTTTTTTTGGTTCTCACAAGTCGAATTTTACTGCTGCCCTGCTTTTTGCCTGCCCCCTGCGGGATCATCGCAGCGGACGACCCAATCCTGTGAAGTTGTCCGAAAGAGGTTTGCAATTGCTCTCTGTGTTCAAACCGGCATTGCAATCCACACCGGATCAGGCTCACCCCACTCCAGAAAGACCTCTCCACCTCCATTCTCTTTTCAGGCGTCCTGCCCTTCCCCAGTTCAGCCTGAGCCTGCGAAACCAGCTTGCACGATTTCCGCAAAAGGACTTTGTCGAATGGAGGAAAGGGCAGACACAACAACAGATGAAACAGATGCTTGGAGAAGGCCTGCTTTCAATGATCAACCAAGCCCTCCAAAAATCGACCCTGGATGGCTCTGCCATGCTCATTGATGTTCTTTATGTGGACCTGATGGATCTGGGCCACAGGTGCATTCAACAAAACAGACGTCCAGGGGGTTTCAAACCCACAAACGTCACAGACCAGGAGTGGATGTTCTGGGTGCGGTACCGTTCCCTGGTGGTGGGCATGGAACGAGAACAGCACCTCGCAGTGTTCCTGATGCAGGAAATGTACTTCAACCGTCAGCGTCTGGGGGACATGGCCCTGAACCTTCTCAGAAAAAACATTCAGGACGTGATTGCCCATCCAGACTGGAAAATCTACCAGACAGGAGAACAATTGCTGCAGCAGGTGCTGGCACAGCACTCCCACAAAGGTGCCGGCTACAGGAAAATCATTCCCAAATTGAGAACCTTGCTGCAGCACAACTTGCAACTACCTCTGGTGCATGCCCTTGAAGCAGAAATTCGAAAGAGCATCCGAAACGGTTCACAGTCCCTTTCCATGCACCGTGTCTCAGAGGTGACCCTTGAATTGTACCGAACCCACATCTCCTCCTGAGCGTGATTCTCTGTCGCCACATCCCTGTAAGATCAGAACGGTAAGATAAACTGCAATGACCAGAGAACAGAGCCACCAGTCGATCACCCGGGGATTTTTGATGCAAGAAACTTTGAGTGTGGTGCGTTTTTTGCATGAAGGCAAAAGCTGGGAAGCCATCCAGAAGGCCGTGATGGAAGACGACCTGTTTGAGCAGTCCAACCGAACCACCCGCAACAATTCGCTCAGGGAGATCAGAAGGCGACTGAAAAACATCCCGGAGGCCTGGTGGGAAGAAATGCTTGATGCTTCGCTGGACAACAAGAAAATCATGAATTACCTGATCGTTTTGCGGGACAATCGTCTGATCCGTGAATTCATGCTGGAGGTGGTGAGGGAAAAAATGCTGACCTTGCAACAGGGGGTCACCCGTCAGGATGTGAGGGGCTTCATGGAACGCAAACGTCTGGAGTCCGAAGAGGTGCGGGGCTGGACCGAAAGCACGATTGTTCGGACCTCCCGCAACTTGCTGATGATGGCGGTGAGTGCCGGTGTGCTGGAGAAATCTGGCGATGAACACCGCATCACCCCTCCATACATCAGTGAAAACATCAGGAACCTGCTGCTGAAGCATCACATGAAACCGCTGTTGCTGGCTGTGCTGGACCGGGGGGAGGCATGACCCAGATCAAAAACCAGATCAGAGAGCGTCTGGAGAAACTGCCTGAAGTCCTCAGCGACCCTCAACTCCTGTCTGGAAAAGGCATTGGCAATGAAATTGGATTTTACATCTTCGATTATGACCCCGAAGACGAACCCACCGTGCAGCGCCACCTGAAGAGAGAGCTCCTGAAGAAACTGGATTTTCCTGTTCTGGAAATCCATCTGTACCAGCTGGTGATGGAGTACCTGCAAAACAATGAGCTTCTCGAAGCCTGTTTTGAACTGGAACAGACCGAGGGCACCCACGCCCTAGAAGAAGCCCTGAAAGACGCCCTGCAGATCGATGGACTGGCCGAACTGCTCCATTCCAGAGTGGAAAGCCACCACCAGATGGTGTTCATCACCGGGGTGGGGGCAGCGTGGCCCATGCTGCGCAGTCACACCGTGCTGAACAACCTGCACGACAAACTGGACCGCCTGCCTGTGATCATGTTCTTTCCTGGCACCTACACCGGGCAGGAACTGCAACTGTTCTCCACCTTCAAAGACGACAACTACTACCGGGCTTTCCGTCTGCTGCCTCGTGGAAGTTCACAGTAGACAGTTCACAGTAGACAGTTCACAACGGGCAGCACCTGACAGCACCAGAACAGTGGACTTCACAAAATGACCCTGGAAAAAGCAACAAGGAGACCCCAGAACATGACCCTGACGATCGAAGAGCTGTTCACCCGCAACATCAACCGCAACATCAATGGTGTGATCAAGGTCGGTCAAAAAGACCAGGAGAACGTCCATCAGGAACTCGATGAGTACGTGATCACGAGTGAGCTCAGTGGTTACTTTCACAAGTTCTTTGACTTCTATGCTGGCTCTTTTTCCCAGCCCACCGACAAGATCGGCATCTGGATCAGTGGTTTCTTTGGGAGCGGAAAATCCCACTTTCTGAAGATTCTTTCCTACCTGCTGGAAAACAAAGAGGTGGACCGCAAAAAAGCAGCAGACTTCTTTGATCTGGACAAGGTCAAAGACCCCATGCTGAAAGCGAACATTGACCGGGTGGCGCAGGCTGCCGGGCAGACGGACGTGCTTTTGTTCAACATCGATTCCAAATCGAGTGCCAGCAGCAAAACCGACAAGGAAGCCATCGTGAAGGTGCTGCAGAAAGTCCTGGACGACCACCTGGGTTACTTTGGCGCGAATCCCGGACTGGCACAGTTTGAACGGCAACTGGATCTGGATGGCAATTACCAGACCTTCAAATCCCATTACCAGCAGGTGGCCTCAAAAAGCTGGGAAGAAGACCGTCACGCCTTCAAGCTGCGTCCCGCCCAGTTCAGAAAAGCCCTCTCCCTGACGTTGCAGATCAGTGAAGAGGAAGCGAAGCAGGCCATTGACGGCATCAACACCACGTACTTCATCAGCATTGACACCTTTGCCAAAAACCTGAACGCCTACCTGAACCGCAAAGGCAAACAGAACCGCATCATTTTCATGATCGACGAGGTGGGCCAGTACATCGGGGACAACACCGACCTGATGCTGAACCTCCAGACTGTGGCCGAGGACCTCGGGGTATACTGCCATGGCCGGGCCTGGGTGATGGTCACCAGCCAGGAGGCCATTGACTCGATCACCAAACAGAGTGCCATGGCCGGACGGGACTTCAGCAAAATCCAGGGACGCTTCCGGCACCGGGTGAACCTCAGTTCCAGCAACTCTGACGAGGTGATCAAGCTGCGTCTGCTGGGCAAGACCCCAGAGGCAGAAGCGGCCCTGAAGGCCCTGTACGCAGACAAATCTGCCATTCTGAAAAACCAGATCTGGTTCAGCGACGGCACAGCAGACATGCCCACCTACACAGGTGAGACGGCTTTTGTGAGTGCCTATCCCTTTGTGCCGTACCAGTTCAAACTGCTGCAGCACTCCTTCACCCAGATCCGCACGATGGGTTCCAGCGGAAAACACCTTGCCAGTGGTGAACGCAGCATGCTGGATGCTTTTCAGGCCGCAGCGCAGCAGGTGGGCAACCAACCCCTGGGTGTGCTGGCTCCCTTTCACACTTTCTATGCTGCTGTGGAAGGTTTTCTGGACCACAACATCAAACAGGTCATTGAAGGGGCCAAACAGAACAGCAAACTGAAAAGCCTTGATGTGGACCTCTTAAAGACCCTTTTCCTGATCAAATACGTCAAGGAGATCAAGGGAACGCTCGAGAACCTGACCACCCTGAGCCTGTCCCACATCGATCAGGTGAGACTCGACCTGAAAAAACAGGTGGAAGCAGCCTTGCTGAGGCTGGAAAAAGAAACCCTGATTTCCCGCAACGGCGAGGAGTACAGCTTCCTCACCAACGAAGAGCAGGATGTCGGGCGTGAGATCAAGCAGGTGGATGTGACCAGCGGGGAAATCACCCAGGAACTGCAAAGCATCCTCTGGGATTCCCTCTTCATCCAGAAGCAGATCAAAATTGACAACCGCCCGGGATATCCCTTCACCCGCAAAGTGGATGGACTGAACCATGGCCAGGTGGCAGGGGATTTCAGCCTGCATGTGATCACCCCGGAATACCCACAGACCCACTTGCAAACGGATGCCGCAGCCATGTTGCACACCGGAAATGGCAGTGAAGTGCTGGTGCGTCTGCCAGAACAGGCCGACTACATCGAAGAAATCCGGGAGTGGTTGAAGACCAACAAGTACATCAAGCAGAAAAACACCTCTGCGCTCAGCCCTTCCATGCAAACCATCATCAACCAGCGGGCAGAGGCCAACAACCGCCGCAAGGCCCGCATTGAAACCCAGTTCAAAAACGCCCTGCAGGAAGCGGCTGTGTTCGCCTCTGGAAACAAAGTGCCCGTGGGTTCCAGCGATCCCAGAGAAATCCTGATGGCAGGCCTCAGAAGCCTGATCGAGAACACTTACACCAAGTACGGTTACGTGCAAAGCCACTACCAGAATGACAGCCAGTTGCAGACGGCCCTGAATCCACAGACCCAGCAGGATTTACAGGGTGAGGTGGCGAATGAACAGGCCCGCAAGGATCTGCTCAACTTCCTCAATCAGGAGCACAACAAAGGGGTCAAGACCACGGTGAAAACCGTGCTGGAACGCTTCAAGGTGCGTCCTTACGGCTGGAGTGAACTGGACGTGCTCGGGGTGATGCTGGAACTGTGGTGCGACAACAAGATTGAACTGCTGCACCAGATGCAGCCTGTGCAGATGCTGCCCGCCCAGAACAAGCAGCTGATCACCAACCTTCAACTGAGCAAAAAACAGGATGAATATGTGGTGCGGCCCTCTGAAGTCACCAACCCCTCCCACATCAAGGTGGCCCGTGAACTGGCCAAGGAAATCTCCGATTTCCCCAACCCTTCCATTGATGCCGGGATCCTCAGAACCCAGTTCCTGACGGTCCTGGGCCAGTTGCAGAAATCGCTGGAGACCTTCAAAACCACGGCAACCACTGGCAACTATCCTTTCCAGGAAGACATTGTTTGCCTTCTTGAGCGGGTGCGTGAGCTGCTCGACACCCCCAACCAGGCCCAGTTCTATTCCACCATCGCAGGGATGGAAGAAGACCTGCTGGATGATCTGGACGTGCTGCACAAGATCCAGACCTTCTTCAAGCCAGCCCAGCAGGGACTTTTTGACGCCACACGCAAGCACCTCTCAGAGATTGGCACCGACGAGCAATACATTCAGGACGAAGCACTGAAAAATCGGGTGCAAACCGCGAGAAAAGTCCTCTCTCTGAAAGACCCCACACCAGAGATCCCCAAACTGTCTGGCCTGCTCAGCCCGGTGCTCAACCACCTGAAAGAGGTGCTGGAAGAGGAACGCAAAGCTGCCCTGAAAACCTGCGACAACGAATCCAGAGGGGCCATCAACCTGATGGATGAACTCGCCAGTCACCGGGTGGACCCCTCCCCTCACACCAAACCGATGCTGGATCTGCGGGACCGCATCGAGAAAGCCCAGAGCATCACCGCCCTGAGGGCACAGCTCAGTGAAATCAAACCCACCAGTTACAAGGTCACCGACGCCCTGACGGAGCAGATCAACCTTGCCATGAGCAAAGGCACTGGAGGGAGCGGAGACTCTGTGGTGGTCGCAGCGAAACCCATCAAGACCCTCAAAGCCAACACCTACATCAAAAAGGCCATCATCGAAACCCCTGAAGATGTGGAGGATTACCTGGAAGGTCTGAGGAAGGCGATGCTGAAGGAACTGGCGGCGCAGAATCGGGTGCGGATTGAGTGACCTTGCGGTGCAGAAGGCAGAAGGCAGAAGGCAGAAGGCAGAAGGCAGAAGGCAGAAGGCAGAAGGCAGAAGGCAGAAGGCATGGTGTCTCGCACAATGAAAACTGTCAAGGGCATCTGTAGGGGCGAGGCATGCCTCGCCCTCCCAAAAACCAGAGGAAAAAATGAACAGAACAAAAATCAAAAATTTCGCGACCCTGGCCCGCAAGGAACTTCACGAGCAGACCGAGACCAGGCTTGCTGCGTTTGGCATCACCCGCAAAGGGATTGAAACGGCCAAAGACATCACCGGGGGTCTGGTGATGGGTGGGAAGACCGTCAACCTGAGTTCGCAGGAGAAAGCCCAGTACCAGGACCTGATCAGGCATGTGGCCCAGCATGGGTTTGAGGCCACCGTGACCGAGATTGCCTACACGTGGTTCAACCGCCTGTCTGCCCTGAGGTACATGGAAGTGAACGGCCTGATGGACCATGTGCTGTCCAGCAGCACTTCAGGGGCTTACCCGGATTTGCTGGAGCATGCCGACACCCTGATTGCTTCTGGTGAATTTGATGGCATCTCCGTGCAGGATCTGGAAGAGTGGCGCGGTCTGAATTTGCCCAACACCGAGGAGTTCATTTACCGGAGGCTGCTGGGGGCCAAAATCAGGCAACTGGCAAAAGGCCTCCCGAGCATTTTTGATTCCGGGGAGAAACCGCACCTTGAGCTGTTCATGCCGCCGAACCTGCTGCACACGGACAGCCTGCTGCGCAAACTGGTGGCTGACATTCCAGAGGAAGACTGGCGGGACATCGAGGTCATCGGGTGGCTCTACCAGTTCTACATTTCCGATAAAAAAGATCAGGTGATCGGGGCGAAAAGCAAGGTCAAGGCAGAGGACATCCCTGCGGCCACCCAGCTTTTCACCCCCCACTGGATTGTGCGTTACATGGTGGAAAACAGCCTGGGGAGGCTCTGGCTGGAGCACCACCCCGACAGCCAGCTCAGGACCGTGATGCCTTACTTTCTGGAAAACCCAGAGCAGGACCCCACCTCGCTGACGCTTTCCTCCCCTGAAAGGGGAGGCACGACAGGGTCCCCCCTCGGGGGGGACAGTGCAAGCGGAGTGGGCACAGGGGGGCTGACCCCGCAAGAGCTCAAAGTGCTGGACCCGGCCTGCGGAAGTGGGCACATTCTGGTGTACGCCTTTGACCTGCTGTTCGAGATTTACCGGGAGCAGGGCTACCCCGAGCGGGACATCCCGAAAATGATTCTGGAGCACAACCTGTACGGGCTGGACATTGATGAGCGGGCCGCGCAGCTTGCCAGTTTTGCCCTGGTGATGAAAGCCGCCCAGAAGAACCGCCGGATCTTGCGGAACCCCCCAGAGATGAACGTCTTGCAGGTGAAACCCACCCGCTTCTCTCCCCTGTTTGGGGCGCAGGCACCTGCACGGCCTGCGGTTCAGGGAAGTTTGTATGGGACGCCAGAGAAGGACAGCCAGAGCCTGTTCAGTGGGGCGATCAACCCGAAAGACTGGCAAGGCCTGCTGTACGCCTTCAAGGATGCCGACAACCTCGGGAGCCTGATCACCCCTCCAGAAGACGTGAATTACACCCTCTTGCATGAGCAGGTGCAGCGTCTGGAGCAGGAAGGAGGACTGGGGTCTGAGATGCTCCCGGAACTCAAACACTACCTCAAACAGGCTGACATATTAAGGTCCAAGTATCATGCTGTGGTGGCAAACCCTCCGTATATGGGAAATGGAAATTTTAACATGATTCTAAAAGATTATATTGATGCGAATTTCCCAAGTGCAAAAACCGACTTATATGCACCCTTTATAATGAAAACTATTAACATGCTTTTTCACAACGGCATTGGGGCAAATATAAATCAACAAAGTTGGATGTTTCTCTCTAGTTTTGAAGAATTACGGAACGAGATTTTAAACACAGTTCATATTTCGTCTCTAGTTCATTTAGGCTATGGCGCATTTGCAGAGTTAAACTCCAAGGTGATGCAAGCGGTTGCATTTACCTTCAGAAAAAAGAGACAACGCGCGAAGGGAGTATTCATTAAGGTAAACCATTATCCAAATCATAGAGATAAAGAAGCCCAATTTTACATTCTTGAAAATAGGCATTATTCAGATTCAGATAGATTCAAAGAAATTACTGGGTCTCCAATTGCTTATTGGATGAGCGAGACTGTATTTCAAATTTACAGAGATAGTAAATCTTTATCTAGCATCGCATTGCCGAGAAAAGGGAATACTACCACAAACAATGATCGTTTTCTTAGATATTGGTACGAACCTATTAACACAAGAATAGGAGGCCATGGAACGACATTTTATGCTCAAGATAAAAAATGGTATTTCTATAACAAAGGTGGGGGCTATCGCAGGTGGTATGGAATGGTAGATTTTGTGTGCAATTGGCAATCAAATGGTAGTGAAATAAAAAATATCCCTCATTCGGTTGTAGCAAATGAACAATATTTCTTCAAAATCGGCTGGACATGGTCAACAGTAACATCGGGATCTTTTGGTATTAGAAAATTTGCAGAGGGATTTCTTTTTGATAATGGTGGGTGCTGTCTATTTTTGCCGGAAAGCATCAGTAGATTAAACATTATTTCCTCACTAATGAACTCTAAGGTTTTCCAAAGTATATTTGAACAACTTAATCCTACTTTAAATTTCCAATCTGGCGAGGTGGCTAAGTTTCCTATTTTGCTCTCAAGTATCGAAAAATATGTTAATACTGATTCTATCTCCTTGATGATTAATATATCAAAAACCGATTGGGACAACTTCGAAACCTCCTGGGACTTCCAGACCCACCCCCTCCTGCGCTCCAGCCACCCCAGAATCAAAGACGCCTTTTCAGAGTGGGAAAAGCTGTCCAGCGATGCCTTTTATGAACTGAAGCGTCTGGAAGAGGAAAACAATCGTTACTGGATCGACGCTTACGGCCTGCAAGACGAACTCACGCCGGAGGTGCCAGAGGAGCAGATCACCATTCGCAAGGCGGATCTGGGGCGGGACGTGAAAAGCCTCTTGTCTTACGCGGTGGGGTGCATGATGGGCCGTTACAGCCTGGACACGCCCGGTCTGGTTCACGCAGGGCAGCCTTTTGACCCCGGCAGGCACCAGAAATTCCCGGCAGATGCAGACGCCATTTTGCCCGTCACCACAGAAGCGTACTTTCAGGACGATCTGGTGACCCGTTTTCAGGAATTTTTAAAGGTGGCTTACGGTCCTGACCACCTCTCTGAGAACCTGGAATTTATTGCAGACGCTCTGGGCCGCAAGGGGAACGAGAGTGCCCTGCAGACCATCAGGCGGTACTTCGTGACCGAGTTTGCCTCGGACCACATCCAGACCTACAAGAAACGCCCGATCTACTGGCTGTTCACCAGCGGGAAACGCCGGGCTTTCAATGCCTTCGTGTACCTGCACCGCTACACCCCGGACACCCTGGCAAGGCTCAGGACCGATTACGTGCTGGAACTGCAAACCCGCCTGGATGCCCAGCTGTCCCTGGCAGAAGCAGAAGCGGCCAGCAGCTCAGGGGCCCAGAAACGGAACGCAGAAACCCGCATCAAGAATTTGAAGCTGGACATCGAAGAGGTGCGGGCCTACCAGCTCAAAGTCCAGCAACTCGCAGACCAGCGCATTGCTCTGGACCTGGACGATGGGGTGGCCTACAACTACACCCGCTTCAAGGGCATCGTGTACGAGGGGAACGACCTCAAGATGGCAGACCTGGAGAAAAAAGCCCAGTGGAAACTGGACCTGCTGAAGGAACAGGGGCTGGGGTAAGGGAGCTGGAATATCTCTATCTTTAGTAGGGGCGAGGCATGCCTCGCCCTATACCGCGCCTGAGCACTGGGGAATGCTTTTGCAGGGGCGCAGCGTGCTGCACCTTCTAGACGCCATCTTGAGGGAGGTTATAGGTGCACATGCTTACCATTGATATTCCTTCGAAGGAATATTATAGTGAAGGTCAGGAGGTCCGGTCTTGACCACCTGGGTGTGGGAATTGTATCGCGATGCGAATGGAGACATTCCTCAGGAACTTCAAGAACATTTCTACCAATTGCTGAAGGAAAAACCTCAGGGAATAAAACCATCTCTTTCTGATAAACAGGCCAACATACTACGAACAGACATCAAGTTCTTGTGCGATTTTCATCCAGCATCTCTCTCGCACAAGATGATAGATTATTTTAAAGAGGATGGATTTTTTGAACTCAAATTTATTCATGATAATTTATGCTACAGGTATACTTTTACCATGAAAGACCCACAGACCTTTGTTTTTTTAGATGTTTTCGAGAAACGCTACAATGGAGCCACCAAAGATCGAGATAAAGCTCGAACCATTAAACGTCTGGGTGAACTAAGATCAAAAATCAAAGCAGAAAAAGCCGCACAAAAAGCAGTTCCCAAATCACAACCCAAATCTCAGCAAGGAAAAACCCCGCGCAAGAAAGGAAGATCATGAGCAACTATCAGGGTGATCTGATTCTCGATCAACACATCAGCGAAGATCCAGAAGTTATACTGGAAGGACGCCTTGAACATCTCAAGCTTTACTTGAGTTTTGCCATGCAATCTCTCCGCAAAAATCTCCAGAAGAACCAAGCTGAGATGGCAAAGATTTTGGGTGTAAAACAGTCTGCCATCTCAAAACTGGAAAATCCCTACAAACAGCACGATTTTGAAACAGTTATGCGCTATCTCCATGCGCTTGATGCAGAGCTTGTGGTGGGTATCAAGTCTAAGGACAGTTTTCAGCAGGTTTCTGATGATATTGATACTGTGATCGTAGATGTACCTGCCCATATTAGAGAGAAGGCAAAAGCACAAGATCAGGACATCAGAGAGTTTGTACACCATGGATGGCAAGAATACATTTGGACAGAGGAAAATCTGGAATACGAATCAGAATTCAAGACCATTCGGCTCGAAATCAGTGATTTCTATTGGGATGATCCTCTGAACACCAGTGATTCTGAAGCAACTTGGGCAATCTAAAATGACACAGAAAAGCAAAAAATCAGACCAAAAACTCTACAGTGAGTTCATTCGCACTCTGGAGTTGAAACACATTCGTCTTACCAGTTGCAAGGTGGAGAGTCATGTTTCAAGACCACAACCCAGAAAACTGCAGGTGGAATTGGATTTTGGTTCTGCGTTGGTCTCAGAACCCAGTGAAGGGCAGTTTGAAATCCAAACCCGGATGACTGTCAAATTTACGGAAAAGGAAAGCCAGAAAGAACATGCTGTTCTGGAAAGCAGCTTCGTGCTCACGTACACTGCGGAAGGCGAAATCACCCCAGAAATTCTGGATGTTTTCATTCAGCAAAACGTTCCAGTGAACGCTTGGCCTTACCATCGTGAATTCGTACAAAGCACCATGCAGCGCATGGAGTGGCCTTCGTTTGTATTGCCTCCTTTCAAAACTTCTGCTGCCCCAACAAAAAAAACCAGAAACAACAGACAAAAAACGGACCAATAAAATTAGCAAAGCTCATGAATCGGTTGTAGAGGCAAGGCATGCCTCGCCCTTTACCTCGCCTGAGCACTGGGGAATGCTTTTATAGGGGCGCAACGTACTACACCCTTTGCTGGGTATTATTGAGAAAAAGAACGTATTCCAAGAACCCTCAAGAACGTACCAGAGAGGACTTCAATGAAAAAAACTGCACCTGAAATCATCGAACACTTTCTGACTTTGCCCTATAAAATTGAACTCTACCCGGAACAGGACGGAGGATTCACTGCTCTCCATCCTGAACTTTCTGGGTGCATGACGCAGGGTGAGACTGCGGAGGAAGCTTTACGGATGCTGCAAGAAGCAAAAGAACTCTGGCTGGAAACGGCTCTGGAGCTGGGTTTGCAAATTCCAGAACCTGACCAAACACTTCAAACCACCAGAAAACAGGGATAATACACCCATGATCGAACGCCTGCACCTGCATAATTTCACAGCCTTTGAAGACTTGGAGCTGACCTTCAGCCCTGGGGTCAATGTTTTGATCGGAGGGAATGGGACGGGGAAAACCCATGTTCTGAAGGCGATCTATGGTCTTATTCGAGGACCAAGCAGAAGTGGATGGGGTGCTGATGGGATTCCAGACTCAGTCCTTAAAGTCTTTCTTCCACTCGACAACGATTTATCAAGACTTCAACGCACCCAGGACAATTCCACAATTGTAGAAACCACAATCTCTGGGTATGGTCAGCTGGATTTCCGTTTACCCCTTCCAGATGGATCAGCAAAACTGCGCTTCCCAAATGCAGCCCAAAAAATCACAGGTAAAAATGTTCTTTTCATGCCTGCAAAAGACCTCATTGGTCATGCCAAGGGTCTACGTTCAATTTTGAAGCTTTATCAAACTGCATTTGACCAGACTTATACAGATATTTTAGACATCGCTTTTTTACCAAGTTTGCAGGAAGAGAACCAATTGTTTCAGCCCATTCTGGAAAAATTAAAGCACTATATGGGTGGCGGTGTTCCCAAGGTAGAAGAAGATCAATATTTCTTGAATCACAACGGCAAGGAAATAGAGTTCAATCTGGTCGCTGAAGGCTGGAGAAAAATCGCTGTATTTTGGTATATCTTGCGAAATTATCCGCATCTCGTATCCGGTGATGTCATCCTCTGGGACGAACCGGAGGCCAACCTGAACCCTTCCACCCTTAAAGGTCTCGCAGAGTGCCTGTCTGACCTCTCCAAACTTGGTCTTCAAATCATTGTTGCCACGCACAGTTATGTGCTCCTGAAGGAATTGGAAATTCACGAGGCAAAAGATTTAAAGTTCATTTCCCTGTACACAACGGAGCAGCAAGGGGTCAAAGCTTCAGTCGCCACAAGCTATGAAGGCATTGAACACAACCTGATTGAGAAAGAGTTTGAACGCATTTACAGGCTTGACCTGGGTTCCTGGCTGGAGCGTGACAATGACGGTCATCAGGGAAGGTGATCTGGTTTTTGATTTTGGGAGCATCACAGCCCATCTGTTTGATGATTCCAAAGAAGAAGCCAAAACTCACGGAGTGCCTGAAATGTCCAGAGTGGACATCATTGCCGAATTTCCTGATCATCTGTTGCTCATTGAGGTCAAAGATCTTGATGACAGGACCATTTTGGAGGCCAGACGAGAGGAAATAGAGCGCAGTCAACTCAAAAAATACACAGAAAGAAACGATCTGGCGAACAAGTACAAAGAAAGTTACCTCTACTTGAGTCTGATGGACCGATACACGACTCTAAAAAAACGCTATGTCGTTCTGATTGCAAAAGAACAAATAGACAGTGCTTTGCTAAGGCAGGCCAGAGACAGGGTGATAAATCAGACCTTCATGGCCGGACCTTTTGGTCGTGGCTGGTCTGTCTCCACCTACCTGAATGATGCAGCAGTATTTGATCTTAAAACATGGCGAGAATTCTATCCCGGAATCACCATCACCAGAGTTCCCTGAATCCATCGAGGAGAAAAAGTGACCATCCCATCCAACCTCTCCACCCTTTTCACCGATGACCGCCGCTGGAAGCACGATGGCCGCCGGGTGATCTTCTGGTACGACCCCTCTAAAGAGTTCCAGCAGGAATTTGACGCTCTGGATTTGCCAAAAGTTCGCAAGTGGCAGGTGAAGGACAACTTCTTCACCACCAAGAATGAACTGTTTGCCCATGCAGACGAGGATTTTCTGCTGTATTTGCCTTTCCCTGAGCCTGCCGCCAGAGAAAACTGGTTGCTGGATGTGCAGAAGTCTGGTCTGACCTTCAGTGCAGACCGGGCAGGTTTGCTTTTCACAGCGTTGGGACTGCACGACAAGAACTTGCAGGATGTGCTGCGCAGGCAGGTGCGCTTTTTTGACAGCAAGACCCGCAAGGAGCGCCTGCTGGCCCTGAACATTGAGCCTTCCATCAATGAACAGAACCTGCTGCTTTCCATGATGTGTGTGCTCACGGACCTGAAGGTGCGAGATGAACAGCTCCTGATTCGCAAGGTGCTCTCTGCTGGCCTCAGTGAAGACAGCAATGAGCTCTGGAGCAGGCTGCAGAAGCATGGTCTGGAAGAAGCCTTCTGGGAACAGGTGAGACTCACGCTGGGTTACCAGAACAAAACCGTGAGCCTGCGTCGCCTGATGGTTTCCCTGCTGGCGACCCACCTGCAAAACGGCTGGACCACCGCACCTGCAGAAATCAGTTTCTTTGGGATTCAGCCTGCACACCGTGCAGTGGTCTTCATGGACCAGTGGAAGCAGCACAACCAGGACTCTGCCCTGTGGCAGACCTTCAGTGACCAGCTTTCAGAAGATCTGGATGTGAAAAAGTACCTGAAAGGGGTTGATCCTCGCAATTACCAGCAGGCGGACACCTTCCGGGCTCTGGATTTGCAGATCCTGCAGGAAGCAGCTCTGGGTCTCACTGGAACAGCACCGGATTTCCGCAAGTGGAGTGAACTCCTCACGGGGCGCAGCAGCAGCATCTGGTTTGAGGATTACCGGGCCGCTTACCTGGCTTTGCTGGCTGCTGTGGATTTTTTTCAGTCCCTTCATGGGCTGCCCAAAACCTACCCAGACCAACCCGAGGTGCTCTTCCAGCAATACACCGAAAAATACCACCGGGTGGACCGGGCGTATCGCACGTTCGTGGAGCATTTTCAGCAGGCAGAACTTGAGGAACTCAAGCCCCTCTCTGCAGCCATTGAAAACTTCTATACCAACCGTTTCCTGGCAGAACTGGGGAGCCGCTGGAGTGATGTTTTTGGTGCGGATGTCTCCAAAAAGCTGGGGTTCAAGATGCAACAGTGGAGTTTTTTCAAATCCCATGTGGAGCCTCTGCTTTCAGACCGGGTGTTCGTGCTGATTTCGGATGCCCTGCGTTATGAGATTGCCACGGAACTTTCCGAGGAAATTTCCCGTGAATTGCGCGGCACGGTGAACCTGCAGGCCGCCCTGAGCACCCTTCCCAGCAAGACCCACTGGGGGATGGCGGCACTGCTGCCAGGAGAAACCCTGAGTGTGGACGAGAAAGGGAGTGTGCTGAGGGATGGCAAATCCACCGAAGGGCTCGATGCACGCATCAAGGTGCTGCAGGCTTCTGGTGTGGAAGCCACCGCCTTCAAACTGCCAGAACTCCTGAACACCCCCACCGAAGAAATGCGAAACCGCATCAAGCCTTACCGCCTGATTTACGTGTACCACGACGTGATTGATGCCACTGGGGACCATGCCAGTTCTGAAAGTGGCACCTTTAAGGCAGCCAGGGAAGCCATCGGAGATCTGCTCAAGGCCATCAAACGCCTGGTGAACAGCCTCAATGCCCAGAAGGTGCTGGTCACCGCAGACCATGGTTTCCAGTACCAGCGCCGTCCCATCGAGGCTTCAGACAAGCTGCAGCTCCCCAAAGTGCCGGGAGTCTTCGAAACGGACCGCAGGTATGTGTTGTCCAGCACACCGCTGCAACTGGAAAGTGGCAATGTGGAGGTGGACCTGAATGCCTACCAGAAAGTGACTGGAGTCCAGTATTACAGCCCAAGAGGGCACCTGCGTTACAGCATCTCCGGGTCAGGGGTGCAGTATGTGCACGGGGGCATGAGCCTGCAGGAGATGGTTGTTCCCATTCTTTCTTACCAGCACCAGCGGGCCACCAAAGGGGACGGTGGGGTCAGCCGCAAGGTGAAGGCCCTGATCACCAGCACCGACCGCACCGTGCGCAACAACACCTTCACGGTGATGGTGGTGCAAGAAGAACCCGTGACCGACAAAATCAGGCCCAGACGTGTGAGAATCGGTCTTTACGAGAAAGAAGGCAGGGTGGCCGTCACCAACGAAGTGCTGCTTGATCTTGCCAGTGAATCCACGTATGCCACCGAGCGGGAATTTCCGGTGAAACTGATCATCGGTTCACGCAAAACCAGCAGCAACACCCTTTACCTGCTCGAGGTGCGGGACGCTGAAGATGATACGGTGGTGACCAGCGAAGAGTGGCGGGTCAACATCCTCTTCTCGAATGATTTTGATGCCTTCTGATTCCCGGTGAGGAGCACTCCATGAACCACGACCTGAACCACAAACTCAACTACGCTTTCCCCGGCAAAGTGGTGCGCAAGGACCTCACCCAGTCCATCAAGGAAGGGGCCAACGTTCCGGTGTACGTGCTGGAATACCTGCTGGGGATGTACTGTGCCACCAACGATGATCTGGCCATCCAGGAAGGGGTGGGCCGGGTCAAGAAAATCCTCTCGGACAATTACGTGCGTCCCGACGAGGCCGAGAAGGTCAAAAGCAAAATCCGGGAGCTGGGCCGTTACACCATCATTGACCGGGTGACCGTCAAGCTCAACGAGAAAGCCGACATCTACCAGGCGGAACTGATGAGCCTGGGGGTGTCAGGCATTCAGGTGGACCCGGATTATGTGCTCAAGTACGAGAAGCTGCTGGCCGGGGGCATCTGGTGCATCCTGCGCATCACCTATGAGGCGGGTTCTCTCCCCAGTCCTTTTGTGCTGGAAGAACTCAAACCCATCCAGATGCCAGCCATCGACATGCAGGAACTCTTTGAGGGTCGACGGTTTTTTGACCGGGCAGAGTGGATGGATGTGCTGCTCAGAAGCGTGGGTCTGGAGCCCACTGCATTTGAGGAAAACGCCAAGTGGCACCTGATCGCCCGCATGATTCCCCTGATCGAGAACAACTACAACTCCTGCGAACTCGGTCCCCGTTCTACAGGCAAGAGCCACCTGTACAAGGAGGTCAGCCCCAATGCCGTGCTGATTTCCGGGGGTCAGACCACCGTGGCGAACCTCTTTTACAACCTCTCCCAGAGGCAGGTGGGGCTGGTGGGACTCTGGGATGTGGTGGCGTTTGATGAGGTGGCCGGAATCAACTTCAAGGACAAAGACGCCATCCAGATCATGAAAGACTACATGAATTCGGGCTCTTTTGCCCGTGGCAAGGTGGAAATCACCGGTTCTGCTTCGATGGTCTTTGTGGGGAACATCGACCAGAGTGTGGAGGTGCTGCAGAAAACCAGCCACCTGCTCTCCCCTTTCCCCAGCGTCATGATCGATGCGGCTTTCTTTGACCGCTTCCATGCCTACATCCCTGGCTGGGAAATCCCCAAGTTCTACCCCCAGAGCTTTACAAAGCAGTACGGCATGATCGTGGATTACCTGGCCGAGTGGTTCCGGGAGATGCGCAAACGCACCTTTGCCGACAGCATCGAAAAGCACTTCAAGCTGGGCAACAACCTCAACCAGAGGGACACAGTTGCAGTCAGAAAAACCGTTTCCGGGTTGCTGAAACTGCTGTTCCCGGATGGCAGTTACACCAGAGAAGACGTCAGGGACTGCCTGGTGTATGCCCTGAAAGTGCGCAGGCGCATCAAGGAACAACTCAAGAAAATCGGTGGGATGGAGTTTTACGCTGTGCACTTCAGCTACATCGATCAGGACACCCTGGAAGAGCACTTTGTCTCGATTCCCGAGATGGGCGGGACCAGCCTGATTCCCGATGGTCCTTCTGCTCCAGGGCACGCTTTTTCGGTGCAGCTCGGAGATGGGGGCTTGCAGGGGGTCTACCGCATTGAACTGCAGACAGCACAGGGGAATGGAAAACTGGTCAAGACTGGACTGGCCAACCATGCCAGCCTCAGTGATGCTGCAAGGGTGGCTTTCACCTATTTCAAGGCCAACAGCAACCGCATCAGCGGAACCATCTTTCCAGAAGGCAGTGATTACCTGCTGCACCTCTCAGACCTGCAAGGCACCGGGGCTGCCAGGGCACTGGCGTTGCCGCTTTTCATCAGCCTTTGCAGTGCAGCCCTGGGACGCAGCATCCAGAGCCAGATGGTGGTTCTGGGAGACATGACGGTGGGGGGAACCATCACCAGGGTGGAAAATTTTGCCACCACCCTGCAGGTGGCTTTTGACGCTGGAGCCAAACGCATCCTGATCCCGATGTCCAGTGCTGTGGACATTGCCAGTGTCCCACCAGAGCTTTTTGCCAAATTTCAGGTGTCTTTTTACAGCGATCCGGTGGACGCGGTGTTCAAGGCACTTGGTGTGCAGTGAGAAGCAAAAAAGCACGGCCCGGGCCGTGCTTTTGTTGTTGTGGTGCTGAGGTTCAGCAGCCGTCTCCCTTGCCATCATAAATGGCCAGAAATGGACCTGTGTAACCGGCTTTTGTGGCGTCCAGAATGCCCAGACGGTGCTTGACCCCTTTGTAGCTGAACGTCTTCTCGGCATTCACCACCAGCGCACCTTCAATTTTCCACTTGCCCACCGACACCCAGCCGTACTTCTTTGCCGCCGCGTCAATTTTCTGGGTGAGTTCTTTGACCTTGAAACCACTGGTGTCCGCAATGTAACTGCCCACCTCGGGCCTCCAGCCCAGCTCAAGGCCGATCGACCCAAGCCACTTTCGGGCTGCAGGCATGTCACAGGCAGCCTGGGCACACTGAAAGCAAAAAAGAGAAACCAGCAACACAACAGTTCTCAGCATGTTGATCTCCTTGTTTACTGCACACAGATGGCGTAGGTGAGCCAGGCTGCAAGTTCGATGTCTGCGAGGTAGGCTTTCAAAAGCTCTGGGCTGGGTGCCTTTTCACACCAGAAGATGCGCCGCACCACCATGTCTCCGTCCGGATCGAGCTGGGCCGAAAGGTTGCGTCCCTGGTTGAGGAGGTGTTCCAGGTGTTGCAGGTGCCCCTCCAGAAGTTTCTCGGTCTTGTGGGGGACCTTTGGCGCTTCGGTGTAAGCCCGGAAATACAGGCATCCCCAGTCGTGTTCGTCTTTGCTCCAGCGCAAATGAACATGCAGGCCCACCTCGTCCAGATTCGGAAAGGCCCCATGCAACTCCTCGGGCGGGAGGTACAGGGTGGACAGTTCATTGATGCGCGTCATGCTCCAGTTCTCTGAGCCTGGGAGCAGGCTTTGCAGGTGTCCGGCGGTCATCCACTCGGTGCCATCCTCTTCAGGACGTTGCTGCCAGGGCTGCAGTGGGGTGGTTTCTTTGCGCACCTGGCTGAAATACACCTGGATCTTCTGGTCCATGGCTTCCAGCAGACGCAAAAAATATCCCTTCGAAGAAATGCCTTCCAGGATTTTGCTGTCCAGGAACAGGGTTGCGGAACCGGCGTTCCAGATCAGGGGTGGAATCTTGGCATGGTTGACCCAGGCTGAGTTGAGAAAAGACAGATCCAGTCCTGCATCTGCACGGGTTTGCACACTGCGCATGAACATGTCTGTGCAGGCGTGCTCGGTGAGGATCTGCCAGTGCTCTTCCCTGAGGGGCCGCTCCGGGTAAGCCAGCAGCAACTGGCCCAGACCGTCTTCCCTCGCTTCAGCACGCAAAAGGTGATGCGTGCCCTGATGCTCGACTTCCAGGAAGTCCCCCAAGTTCTTGAAGGGGATTTGCCAGGTTTGCAGCAGGTGAATCAGGTCGAACTGGTCGAGGAGGGGCATGGGGGCAGACGATGTCAAACGGTGCTGGCTGGGATTCATCTCTCACCTCAAAAGCATTGTTTCATCTGCCTGCGACAGGGAATGACGTGGATCTTTTTTGAGCAGAGCCCAGAAACAGGCAACACAACCTCTGGTCCTTCTGAACAAACGTTATTGAATAAGGCATTTCCCCATTGACAAGATGGGTTTCCCAGATATCAGACACGCTTGATCCTCAGAAATTCGCATTGTTGATTCCTCTGCGCGACAGGATTTGACGCACTGATTTTGACATCACATGTATGATTTTTGTAACTGTAAACCAATTTGGAGAATGATTTTTACAGCAGTGTAGTGGAGTTCGGTATAATGCAAACACCCATGACCACATCAAACCTGCAACATGTGACGTCCCGTTCAGAGACCGTCCGAAAAGGCTATCAGGCAGCATTCTTTAACGCTTCATGATCTGAATGCTGTGCCAGACGGCGAATCAGTAAGCGGATGTTGACCAGATAGATCCAGGCTTCGGTGGTTTCCGGCAAATATTCGTAATCTACCCGCAGACGACGGTGGCTGAGCACCCAGGCATTGGTCCGCTCCACCACCCAGCGCTTTTTCAGCACCACAAAGCCTTTCTTGCCACTTTTCCATTGGGCAATGGCAGCCTGGTAGGTCTCAGCAGTGATGTCTTGACCTTCGATGAAAGCGTACCGACTGCCCGAGGAAGGGTGCTTG
>NZ_BMOD01000031.1 GCF_014646895.1 Deinococcus roseus | reverse complement strand
GCCTTCTGCACAGGACATAGGGCAGAGAATCCAGCGACCAGTGCGAACCCGGCCGTTCGGGGAGCACGTTTTAGGGTCAAGACAGCTTGCGGATTCGCGTTTTGCCCAAGACGCATGCTTCGACCAGTGCAAGCGCTGCTTGCTGGCCCCACATGAAAATCCCCACCCGAGGGGAGGAACAGGTGGGGCCAGAGAAGAAAGCTCTTGATCTGTCAGAAAAGTGTAACGGATCAGCGGAGGCCTGACCATACGAAGTTTCCCTGACCATCCAGCAGAGTTTCAACGGATGAACACCACAGTTCCAGAAGGCAGCAGTTTTCCGATCACCCGACCAATGGGTCTGGCCCCATCCAGCGGAATAAAAGGACGGTGGGCCGGGTTCAGGCTGATCAGGCAGTCTCCCAGTTCTGCGGTGTGCCCCAGTTTTTTGATGCAGGGTCCCAGCCCTGGAATTTCCCACAAATAGATGTGCCCCTGACGTGCATTGAGGTCGTTGGTGTCTGCCACCAGGGTGTCTCCGTCCAGAATGGAGAAGTCCGTGCCGTTGTCCATGCTGTTGCCTTGCACCGTGAAGTAGAAATACTGGGGCCTGTAATAATCTTCCAGCACCTGGGTCAGCCCGTGTTTCTCCAGCGGGCTTTCGTCCAGGGGTTCACTGGCAAGTGCAAAAGCATAGAGAGGGACAGTGATTTTGCGCTGAGCAGAATGCTGGGGCAGGCTGTTTTTGCTGAATCTGTACACGGGGCCTCCTGGGGATCTGAATGCAATCAGGCCCGCTCAATGCGGCTGAGCAGGTAACGACGCCCGACAAGCAGGGCGTCCGGGGCGGGAATGAAACGACCATCGCTGCAAAGAAAAAGGCCGATGTTGCCGTGTGCAGATGAAGTTTCCTGATAGTCACACATCCGGGGGATGTCCTGGTGCACGATCAAATAGGCATGGCCCGTTTCAAGTTCAAGGTCTGCGGTGTCGATGTGATGCAACTTCCCACCGGTGATGGGGTGGTGGCCTTCAAAGAACACATAAAGCCCCGGACGCACGTCCCTTTTCCAGACCGGAGCAGGATAATCTGCAAAAGGTTTCATCTGGTCCAGCGGTTTGCTGGCTTCCTGCAGGGGATACAGCGGAAAGGTGTGGACTGGAGCAGGGGAGAGCTGCCCTTCGGGGGTCTGGATGCCCAGGTTCAGGCGGGTGGCCTGCTGCAGGTCGTACAGGGACCAGTCCAGAGCTTTTGAGAGGGCCAGCAGCCGTCCCACCGAGAGGTCTTTCAGGTCGATCACTCCGGTTTCCAGGGCAGAAACCGTGCGCTGAACCAGCAGGTCAGAACAGCGCCGGGCCACCTCTTCCTGGGAAAGGCCCAGTCTGGTGCGGCGCAAACGCAGGGCTTCGGCCCAGCGGGGGATGTCTCTGGAAGTGCGGGTTCGGGTGGACATGCAGACCTCTTGTTTTCACACTGCTTGATCACACTGCTTAGCAATACAATGCTAGGACTTTTGGCGGATGGATGCCATCAGGGAAACGCCTGATCTTGTTATTTAGCATTATAATGCTAAACTGGATGATGTAAATAGCGAAATACAGCGTAGTGATTCCGTAAAGACAGAATTTCAGCTTCCGGTGTCGTCCTGGAGAGCTGAAGAAAGGAGTTTGATGCTGCACCTCGAAACGTTCACCCAGTGGGTTCTGGGACCTGGTCATCCCACCCTGCCTGCCCTGCTCATCCTGATGCTGCTGGATGTGCTGACCCGCACCATTGTGCAATCCATTCGTCCAAGGGTCAGAAAAGAGCACTTTTTAAGAACCCTTTTGAAAAAAATCCTGCTGTGGCTGATGGTAATTGCAGCCCATCAGGTCGATCTGGTGCTTTCACAGCAGCAAACCCTCAGAAATGCTGTGGCCTATGTGTTGCTGGGCAACGAACTGTTTTCCATTGTGGAACAGATGGCAAAAGCCGGGGTGCCCATTCCAGAGCCCTTAAGACGTGCCATTCAGGCCCTCAGGGGAACAGAGACCGAGAAACCAGAAAAACCCGAGCAGGCACAAGAAAAAACCCGGGCCTGATCGCTCAGAACTCGGGGTTTTTTACGTTTTGCCCTGCGGGAAGATGGAATTCAGCATTGCAGGGTGGTTTGCTGTTGGGTGGGACGACGCAAAGAAGGAGAGAGGGATTGCAGGTGAGCGAAAACAGCATCAGGATCGAGGTGGGCGAGAGAGGCGATGGCTGCACGGCGCTGGGCCTCTTCATCCGTTTCAGAGCGTAATTCTTCGCGCTGATCCGCCAGGACTTCTAGGGTGATCGTATCGATTTTCATACTGTCCTCCTTTGCAGGCTGCGGACCATTGGACGAGGTGCCTTGGGATGGTGTTGGAGAAGTGGCCTCACCCTCAGATCTGAGTTACTTTTATTCTAAGGGAAAATCCTGACAGTTTTATTGCAGTTGTTAAAACAAGTTTTAATTCTCTGGGAGGGCGATTTTGGTTCACCAAATCTTTATACTTCAGCGTGGCTTCAGCTTTTATTGTGTGACACAACAAAAAAAAATGAAAAAGATGAATGAACGCAGTCCAGCTTTAGGGGACCCCTTGACTTTCCCTTGAGCCGCCATGAAGGATGGTCTTTTGTCCTGTAAGAAAGTTGTATGATGCTACATACACAGTCATTACCATTGTTGGCACTCCAACCATTAGCCCAGCATTCCTGAGACGCCAGTGCGGCAGATTCTTAAGGATTCTTGAACCTGCCAGAGCAGGACAGAGGGCGACTCATTTCCCGAGGAGGCGTTATGCGCTTTAATGTTTCGGTGGTGGGGCACAGCGGGGTCGGCAAGACCAGTCTGGTAGAAGCCATGCTTTACCGGGCAGGTCAAATCAAACGTCTGGGAGCGGTGATGCAGAAAAACACCCACTCAGACCACACGGCACTGGAACAGGAGCACCAGATGAGCATTTTCACATCGGTGCTCCCTTTCAATTGGCATGAAAGCCAGGTGACTTTGCTGGACACGCCTGGATTTGCAGACTTTGTGGGCGAAATCCGGGGAGCCTTGCGCAGTGCAGACAACACCCTGGTGGTGGTCAGTGCAGTTTCAGGCGTGGAGGTGGGTACCGAAAGGGTCTGGAAGACCGCCGACGAATTTGGAATGCCGCGCATCATCGCCGTCAACAAAATGGACCGGGATCGCGCGGATTTTTTTGAGGTGCTCTCTGGCCTGGAAGCCTCAATTTCTGGTCCGGTGGTGGCCACCCACCTGCCCATTGGCAAAGAAAAAGACTTCTCCGGGGTCATTGACCTGCTTTCCCGCAAGGCCTACATCGGAGAGCAGGTCGTGGACATCCCCGCTGGATACGAGGACCAGGTGCAGGAGTACCGGGCCAAACTCGTTGAACGCATCGTGGAAACCGATGAAGAACTGATCGAGCGTTACCTGGCAGATGAGGAAGTGACCTTGCAGGAACTCAACAAGGCCCTGCTGACCGCGTTTAAAACTGGGCAGATTGACCCGGTGGTTCCGGTTTCAGCCACCACCCTGATCGGGGTGGACGCCCTGCTGGATTTGCTGGTCACCATCGAGCGGGAAGCTGCAGAGCGGCCTGCATTTGTGGCTGTGGATGGGCAAACCCGCCCTCCCACTCCAGATGCCCCCTTCAGTGCCCGCGTGTTCCGCTCTTCCACCGATCCCTTCCTGGGGAAAGTGGCCTACGTGCGGGTGTGGTCAGGCACCTTGAAGCCCGGACAGCCCATTTACAACGCTTCCAGAGGGACCACCTCCACCCCGGCCCACCTGTACACCCTGAATGGCAAGGACCTGCAGGAGGTGCCCGAACTCACGGCAGGCATGATTGGAGCCCTCACCAAGATCAGCGATGTGAAAACCGGAGAAACCCTCTGCGATCCGCACCACCTGATCGATTACGGCCCCTTGCACCTGCCTGATCCGGTGGTGTCCATGGCCCTGCACCCCAAAACCCGCCAGGATGAGGACAAACTGACCACCCAGATGGGCCGCCTGCTGGACGATGATCCCACCCTGACCTTCGCCCGCAACAGCGAAACCGGAGAATGGGTGCTTTCTGGACTGGGAGACATGCACCTGAACCTGGCCATTGAAGAACTGGCTTTGCTGGGTGTGCAGGTCACCACCAGCAAACCGAAAATTCCTTACCGCGAAACCATCAAAACCACAGCAAAATCCCAGGGCAAATACAAGAAGCAAACCGGAGGGCACGGCCAGTACGGAGACTGCTGGCTCAGGCTGGAACCCAGCGGAGAAAACTTTGAATTCGCCTCGGAGGTGGTGGGTGGGGTGGTGCCCAGCAAATACATCCCCAGCATCCACAAAGGGGTGGAAGAAAGCCTGAGCAAAGGAGCACTGGCAGGATACCCCGTGCAGAACATCAAAGTGGTGGTCTACGACGGGTCTTACCACGAGGTGGACTCTTCAGACATTGCCTTCAAGATGGCAGCAGGACTGGCCTTCAGGGAAGCCATGTCCAAAGCCCAGCCCATCCTGATGGAACCCATCCTGCAACTGAACGTCTACATCCCCGGAACCAGCATGGGCGATGTGCTGGCCGACCTGCAAGGCAAACGGGCACAGATCCTGGGCATGGACACCGACGGCAACCTCACCGTGGTGCGTGCACTGGTGCCCCAGTCAGAACTGCAGGAATACAGCGCCCAGTTGCGCTCCATCACCGGAGGACGCGGAGCCTACTCCCTGAAATTCAGCAATTACGCAGAGGTACCCCAGCACCTGCAGGGCAGAATCATCCAGGCCAGGCAATCCGAACAGCACGCCTGAATCACGAAAGCCTGCCTGATGTGAAGCATTTGCAGGCAGGCTTTTTCACGCTGGGGTCTTTGCACCTTCACCTGGCAGCTTAACAATGTTAAAAAGGCCGCTTAAGATCTCTGAGCTTGTGTGCTCCCTATGCTGAAAGCATCAAAGGAGATGCCCATGCTGAAAAAAATTCTTGGGACCGGACTTTTGTTGCTCAGTGTGGCCCAGGCCAGATGCGACAGCCCTTACTTCCCGGTGCGCCCCGACTGGACCTGGACCTACCAGAACACCGGAACCCAGATCCAGACCTACCAGCAGACCTACCCGGAAATCGGAACAGAAGGCTTCACCCTGCTGATGTCTTTCAACGATGGCAAAAAGCTGCTTTCCCACTGGACCTGCGGTGAAGTCGGGTACATGTCGCTGGACAGCCAGCAAATGACTGGACCCGGCATGGATCGCTTCAGGGTCAGCAAGGTGACCTCCAAAGGCACCCGCCTTCCCCTGGGCACCTGGAATGTGGGCACCCGATGGACCTACGAGTACAGCTTTGAAGGGGAAACCGAAGGCATGACCATGACCTTTTCCATCAAAGGGGAAGAAGAAGTGGTCGGACAGGAAAGCGTCACGGTTCCAGCAGGCACTTTTACCGCCTGGAAGCTGAAATCCACCATCACTTCGGTGTTCTCCAGCCCCATGCTGGAAGACCTCAAATCCCAGTTGCAGGGCGGCAACGCCACCCCAGAAGGCATGACCCTTCCCGTGCTGGACTTCCTGAAACCCGTGGTCACCCATGCCACAAGCTGGGTGGTGGAAGACCTGGGCACAGTGAAATCGGTGACCGAGAAAGAGCAAACGGTTTTGCTGGATGTGAAGAAGTAGCTCTGAGCCGAGAGCCCAGAGCAGAGAGCAAATCAAGAAAGTTTTTGCCTGAGCATTTTGCTCTTTACAGTTTGCTTTTGCTCTGGCACTGTACGCCCTCGGCCCTCGGCATTCTTACTGCTCCGCCCCCACCTTGCGGATCATGCTGGGTTCCAGGTTGCTGCCCACTTTCATGATGAACAGGGTGGTGCCTGAGCGGTCGCCTTTCTTGTTGAAACGCACATCTCCGGTGGCGAGGTCCTGGGCACTGAGGCTGCGGATGCCTTCCATGATGGCGCTGCGGCTGGGGATTTTGCCCAGGTCGGTGTCTTTCATGACGGCGGCCCTGGCGATGCCTTTGATCATCACCTTGGCAGAGTCGTAAGCCAGAATGGCCCAGCCTGTGGCTTCCTTGCGGTAGGTTTTCTTGAAGGTTTTCAGGAAGTCATCTGCGTAGGCGTACCCCTCGGTGGGTCCCACCACGGTGCTGAAGTAGGTGCCCACAGCAGCTTTGCCTGCCAGTCTGGTGAAGGTGGGGGTGTCCAGTCCGGCCCCGCCCACAAAGGGCGCATCGATGTCGGCGTTGCGCAGGGCTTTGATGAATTCGGCCCCCAGTTCGGCTTTGCCTCCGTAGAAGATCACATCGGGTTTGTAGTTCTTGATTTTGATCAGGGCGGGAGCAAAGTAAGTCTGGTCGGGGATGCCGTCGTAACTGACCACTTCGACTTTGCTCTGGTTCAGGGTGCTGCGCACGGCACTGGCCAGGTCTTCACCAGAGCTGGTTTTGTCGTTGAGGATGTAGACTTTTCTGGCCACCAGGGATTTCTGCATGAAATCGGCCACGATGGCCCCCTGGGTGGATTCCCTGGGGATCAGGCGGTTGAAGTTCAGGAAGTTGCGCTCGGTGAGCATGTTGGAGGTGGCCGTGGAGGAGATCACCGGAATTTTGTCTCTGGACAGCTGTTCCACCAGTTCTGCGGTGATTTCCGAGTTGGAGGCGCTGATCACGCCCACCAGCCGTGAATCTGCATTGAGCTGTTTGACCACTTTGCCCACATTTCCGAGGTCGTCCTGATCGTCGATGGTGATGGTGTCCAGCTGCCAGCCGAAGTTCACGCTGATGTATTCTCTGGCTTCTTCCAGGGCCAGTTCGGTGGCCATGCGGATCTGTTCGGCAACCGGGTCGTTTTTGCTGTAGGGGCCAACGATGGCCAGGTGAATGGTTTTGCCGCCATTGCCGCCATCGTCCATTTGTGAAGGTGCATCAGTGGACTGTGCCGCTCCAAGTGCGAGCAGCATGCTGATTACAAGTTTTTTCATGGGATTTCTCCTACCTGTTGAGGTATAGACAGGTGATTCTAACAAGAAACACATCAAAAGCCAATATGCAGTGTCTTTGTGAGCATGTCACCTCATCTGGCAATAAAAAATAAGGTTCAGTGAAAAATACCTCAAAAAACTCTGTTCTCTGGGTTTTTAAATTCCTTCAAAACTGCTTTTCAACTGTTAAGTGTTACGGGTGTGTAAGCAAAGCAAAAAGCCCGGAATTTTAAGGTTCCAGGCTTTGAGTGAATTTGCCTGATTCAAGAATCTTGCTGCAGGTCTTCTGTGCAGGGATCAGTTCACAAACTGGGGATTGAACAGCAGTTTGCCCTCACGGAAGTCAATGACCACCTGGGAGTTGTCTGGCACTTTGCCAGAGAGGATTTCACGGGCCAGTGGGGTTTCAATTTCCTTTGAGATGGCCCTTTTCAGGGGTCTGGCTCCAAATTGTGGATCGTAACCCACGCGGGCCAGATGGTCCTTGGCCGCGTCCGTCAGGGTCAGGGTGACGCGGCGCTCTGCCAGACGGTTGCGCAAGCCAGAAAGCTGGATGTCCACAATGCGGCGCAGGTCTTCGGGATTCAGGGCATCGAACACGATGATGTCATCGATGCGGTTGAGGAATTCGGGCCGGAAAGAGCGCTGCAGCTCACTGATCACCTGGTGTTTGGTGGCTTCGCTGATGCCGCCATGCTGGGCAGCTTCCAGAATGAAGTGCGAACCCACGTTGCTGGTCATGATGATCACGGTGTTCTTGAAGTCTACGGTGCGGCCCTGACCGTCCGTTAAGCGGCCATCATCAAGCACCTGAAGCAAGGTGTTGAATACATCGTGGTGGGCTTTCTCAATTTCGTCCAGCAGGATCACGCTGTAGGGTCTGCGGCGCACGGCCTCGGTGAGTTGCCCCCCTTCCTCGTAGCCCACGTATCCAGGAGGGGCACCGATCAATCTGGACACGCTGTGTTTCTCCATGTACTCGGACATGTCCAGGCGCACCATGGCGTCTTCGGTGTCAAAGAGGAAGGAAGCCAGGGCCTTGGCAAGCTCGGTTTTCCCGACCCCTGTGGGGCCAAGGAACACAAAGCTGCCCAGAGGACGTTTGGGATCGTTCAGGCCTGCACGGGCACGGCGCACAGCGTCTGCAACGCTTTGGATGGCCTCATGCTGTCCGATCACCCGTTTGTGCAGTTCGTCTTCCAGGTTCAGCAGTTTTTCGCGTTCACCCTGCAGCAGTTTTTCCAGAGGAATGCCGGTCCAGCGGGAGACAATCGAGGCGATGTCCTCGTCTGTGACCTGCTGGTGGGCAAATTCTGCACCTTTGAGTTTCTTCTCCAGGTCCAGCACTTCTTTTTCCAGCACGGGCAGTTTGCCGTACTTCAATTCTGCAGCCTTGTTGAGGTCGTAGTTGCGTTCTGCCTGCTCAATTTCGGTGCGGATTCGGTCCAGCAGTTCGCGTTTCTGCTTGATCTCAGCAAGTTCCTGGCGTTCAGATTCCCAGCGGGTCTTCAAATGGGACAGGTCCTCGGTGATGTCTTTCAGCAGGTGCTCAAGGTCCAGAAGGCGGTTCTGGGATTCCTCGTCTTTTTCTTTCCTGAGGGCTTCCCGTTCGATTTCAAGTTGCAGTTTGCGGCGTTCCAGCGCGTCAATCTGCTCAGGGCTGGATTCCAGGGCCATGCGCAGGCGGGCAGCGGATTCATCAATCAGGTCAATGGCCTTGTCTGGCAACTGGCGGTCTGAGATGTAACGGTGGGAGAGGGTGGCAGCAGCAACCAGCGCAGGGTCGGTGATTTCCACGTTGTGGTGAAGCTGGTAGCGCTCCTTGATTCCGCGCAGGATCGAAATGGTGTCCTCGACAGAGGGTTCTTCCACATAAACGGGCTGGAAACGGCGCTCCAGAGCCGCATCTTTCTCGATTTCCCGGTACTCTTTGAGGGTGGTGGCCCCGATCAGGTGCAGTTCGCCACGGGCCAGGGCGGGTTTCAGCATGTTGCCTGCATCCACTGCCCCTTCGGCTTTGCCTGCGCCCACAATGGTGTGGATCTCATCGATGAAGAGGATCACCTCTCCAGCGCTGTCGATGACCTCCTGGATCACGCCTTTCAGGCGCTCCTCGAATTCACCGCGGTATTTGGCCCCGGCCAGCAGGCTTCCCATTTGCAGGGTCACGATGCGTTTGTTGCGCAGGCCCTCGGGAACGTCCCCTTTGACGATGCGCTGTGCCAGACCTTCTGCAATCGCAGTTTTACCAACACCAGGCTCACCGATCAGAACAGGGTTGTTTTTGGTGCGGCGCAGCAGAATCTGCATGCTGCGCCTGATTTCCTCATCGCGGCCAATCACCGGGTCCAGTTTGCCTTCTCTGGCCCGCTCGGTCAAATCCAGACCGTATTTTTCCAGGGCATCAAAGTTCTGTTCTGCGGTTTTGGTGCTCACAGTTTTGCCTCCTCGGGCCTGCTTCAGGGCTGCCCTCAGGTCCTTGAAAGAGGGCAAAGCGCGGCCCCTGTACTCGCTGGTGGCCGCCACCAGAAAAGCATCTGCAGCAATGAAACTGTCCTGCAGCTCACTGGCGATTTCTTCTGCTTTGTTGAAGATGTTGGGAACGCTGGAATCCAGGTACATGCCTGCACCACTGCTCACCCTGGGGAGTTTGGTGAGGTCTCCGCGCAGGATGTTCAGGGCGGCACTGGCATTGCCTCCGGCCAGTTCCACAACTTTGTGGGTGTTGGGATCAGAAAGCAGCGCAATCAGCAGGTGGAGGGGCGCAATTTGCTGGTTCTGGTTCTGGGTGGCCAGCTGCTGGGCCTCCTGAAACGCCTGCAAAGCGCTTTCGGTGAAACGCTCGGGGTTCATAGGTCCTCCTGTTTCAAGGGTAAAGAACCTGCTGCCTGAAGGCAGTCAGATTTTTCACGGGTGGGGGTTGGCACAACGCTCAACTTCATTAATACAATAATATAAATTGAGTGTAGCATTGTCAAGTTTATTGAGTTTTAAAGTCCCATATGCAGAAAAAAGCCCGAGGGGTGCTCGGGCTGTTGGAAGGGAAGACCTTACTGTGACAGTTGAATCAGGGTGAGCATTTCTTTCCAGTCGGTGTAACTGCTGACTTTAAAGCCATTGACATATACAGATGGGGTCCCGGTCAATCTGGCATTCTCTCCGGTTTTCAGGCCCAGATTGACTTTGTCTTTGAACTGGTGGCTGGAGAGACAGGTGTCAAACTTTTTGGTGTCCATCTTCAGGTTGGTGGCCATCTGGGAGAAATCTTTCATGGCCCCCAGCACATCTTTCTGGGTCCAGTCCCAGTTCTGGAAGGCTGCATCGGTGAACTCCCAGAATTTGCCCTGGGCCTGGGCACACTCGGAAGCCTCGGCTGAAATGAAGGCGTTCTTGTGGTAGCTCAGGGGGAAGGGGTGGTGCTCGATTTTGAAGCCCAGAAGGGAAGCCTGCTTTTTCCAGCTGGCCAGCACGGTGGTCGCCAGTTGTTTGCAGTAAGGGCACTGGTAATCGCTGAGGATGCGAATGGCCACCTTTGCTTTGGAATCTCCGTAGGTGGGCACGTCTTTTGGAAAGGTGGATTCGGGGAACTGGTACCGTTCGACAGAGAGCCCCAGCAGGCCATTTTGCTGCACCAGGCTGATGTTGTACTGGCTTTCCTGGTCCAGCACCGAGAGGCCATTGGCAAGTTGTTTCTGGTTCTGTTTCCAGAAATCCAGCACCGACTGGTCAAACCCCTCTCCGTACCCTGTGAGGTAAGCCACCATCTGGGATGCGGTTTCCAGGGTGGTGGCGTTGCTGGTGAATTCGGCTTTTAAAACCAGACCTGCTTTGGTGGTGAGTTTGAGGGTGTTGAAACCCTTTTTGTAACTGCCATCTGCCGCTTTCTGGTACCCCTTGAAATATGTGGAATTGAGGATGAATTCCTGGGGGTTCATGAGTTGTGCATGGGCCACAGAGAGGCTGGCAAGTGCGAGGATAAGGATTTTACGCATGTCTGTTTTATTATGGGGCTTGAACAGCACAGTGAGGGTGAGCCGTCCATCTTGCCAACAGGATGGATTTTGTATATAACATAACAAGAGAGGTTATTGTGCAATTAACAGAAGCTCAGGTGCTCGGTCTTGCTCCAGATGCCGCCTCCCAGAAAGCCGGACAGGGCCTCAGCGGACCCAAAAAATGGGTGACCCTGGGGGCCAACACTCAGGCGCTGTGGGGAGAATGCCAGGGCAGTGGCAGCAAACCCTACCAGACCCGTGTGGATTTCAGCGATTTAAACACCAAATGTTCCTGTCCCAGCCGAAAATTTCCCTGCAAGCATGCCATCGGCCTGATGCTGATGTACGCAGCAACCCCCGCCGTGCTGAAGGACACAGTGCCTCCAGGGTGGGTGACCGAATGGCTGGAAGGCCGTCAGGCCAAACAAAGTGCCAGAAAAGAAAAAGAAGACAAACCCGTTGATGCTGCCCAGCAGGCCAAAAGGCAGCAGGCCCGTGAAAACAAGGTGGAAGGAGGCATCCAGGAACTCAAAGTCTGGCTCTCGGATTTGCTGCACGCGGGACTGGCCCAGGTGAACCCCCAGACCCTGCGCGACAGAGAGAACATGGAACGCCGCCTCATCGATGCCCAGGCCCCCGGTCTGGCCCGCATGGTGCGGGGCCTCAATTTCAGTGCCCATGGTCAGGATTTTCCCGGTTCCCTGATGCGCCAGCTGGGAGACCTCTTTTTGCTGCTGCAAGCCTTTGACCGCCTGGACACCCTTCCCGAACTCTTGCAACAGGATGTGAAAACCGCCATCGGGTTCACCCAGGACCAGAAAGCCCTGCTGCTGCAGGACGGGATCAAAGACGACTGGCTGGTGATCGGACAGAAAACCGAATCCGATGAACGCCTGTGGACCCGCCAGACGTATTTTTACGGCCTCAGCAGCCAGAAATACGCCATGGTGCTGGATTACGCCCACGGTCAGCCCAGCTTCAATGGCATTTACGCTGTGGGAAGTGTGCTGTATGCAGAACTGGTCTACTTTGTCAGCGGTTTTCCATTGAGGGCACTGGTCAAGACCTCCAGTGTGATGCTCACCGAGGCCGAACCGGAAGCGCATCCCAACCTTCAGTCCATGCTGGACGGTTATGCTGCTGCAGTTGCTCAGAACCCCTGGATGGTGGCTTTTCCAGCTTTGATTTCCGGGATCACGGTCAGCAAACCAGACCGTGGACCCCTGTTTCAGGACAGTCAGGGCCAGGTGCTTCCCACCTCTGTGTACGACCAGGATTTCTGGACGTTGCTGGCCCTCTCTGGTGGCAAACCCATTCAGCTTTTCGGGCAATACAACGGAGGGGTTTTTGTGCCCTTCAGCGCATTTGTAGAAGGACAGGCCATTGCCCTGAAAGGAGGCCACCAGTGACAGCCACCTCTGCCTGGGAAACCCTCAAAAAGCAGGTGCTTCTGGGAACCGCCAGGCAGCCAGAAGCCGCAAACCTCCCAGAAGGACTGCCTGTACCGCAGGGCACCCCCGAAGAACAGGCCCTTTTTTCACTGGCAGCCCTGGGCCTGTACCTGAGGGTGTCCAGAGAACCCCAGGCTGCGCCCGCTCACACGGCTGAAAAAGCCGCTCTGGAAAAGCTGCCAGAATGCAGCCCTGCTGCCACTTCTGTCTTGCAAGCCGTGCAGGCCACCTCTTCCTTGCTCCTGCCCGAAATCCTGAATTTGCTGCAACAGAGGCGCTGGCGGGTGCCGCATGCCCTGCTGCCCTCTTTGCTGGAAACCGCCACTGCAGAAACAGAACTGAGGGTGCCTCTGAATGCTGTGATGGGGGAACGGGGCAACTGGCTGGCCCGCCAGAATCCCCGCTGGAAGTGGGCGGTTCAGGCCCAGGGCACCGAACAGGACTGGGAAAACGGCACCCCCCAGGAGCGCCGCCAGCACCTTGAGAAGCTGCGCCAGCTGGACCCCCGACAGGCCAGAACCCTGCTGGAAACCGGATGGAAGCAGGAAAAAGCAGCAGACCGGGAAAGCTTTTTGCAGACCTTTCATTCAGGGCTTTCCGGTGCAGATGAAGCCTTTTTAGAAGCAGCACTGGCAGACCGTGCAAAAGGGGTCCGGGAAGAGGCAGGCACCTTGCTGGCCCGTTTGCCAGAATCTGCCTACCAGAAACGCATGCAGCAACGGGCCAGCACATTGATCGTCAAACAACCTGTTCAACTCAGTGTGATGAAAAAACTGCAAGGCCAGCCCGACTTCAAACTGGAGGTGCAACTCCCAGACACCCTCCCGGAAGACTGGAAGCAAGACGGCATCCAGGAGAAAAGCCAGATTTATGGCCTGGGAGACAAAGGCTACTGGCTGGTGCAGGTGGTGCAGAAAGTCGATCCTGATTTCTGGACGGCACTCGCTGGACTGGAAGCAAAAGCCTTCTGGCAGATGGTGGCCCAGAACAAGGACTGGGGCAAACACCTGATGTCTGCCCTGACGGAAGCGGCCAAAAACACCCGCAATCTGCAGTGGCTGGATGTCATCCAGAACTACCACAATGCTTTGTGGCTGGAATTTTACCCTGCAGACCAGCACGAGCAAAAAATCAAAAACTGGCTGACCCAGGACCGCCTGCCCGATGTGACGGTGCTGCGCATTCTGCCCCGCTGGAGTGCTGATCTTTCCCTGCATGTGCTGCATGTGTTTTCCAGAAAACTCAAGGCCCTCAAACCCAACGATTACAACAAACAGTACGAACTGGAGCGCTTCCTGCACCAGATGGCCCTGTACCTGCACCCGAAGACCCTGCAGGAAAACCTGATCGCACACCCCAATTACGCACAGGTGGAACACCTGATTGACCTGCGAATCCGCATGCACAAGGAGATCTGACATGAGTGACGTTTTGCGCCAGCACGCCGAGAAACAATTTGCCCACGAACTCGTTGCCCTCAAAAACTTTGATGACAGGCCCAAACCCCCAAACTGGGAACTCAGCCCCTCTGCAGTGATCACCTACCTGCTGGGAGGCACCCTGCCAGATGGAACCGAAATCAGCGCCAAATACGTGGGAAGCCGCCGCCTGATGGAAATTGCAGTGTCCACCCTGGCCACAGACCGGGCACTCTTGCTTTATGGGGTGCCTGGAACTGCAAAAAGCTGGGTATCTGAGCACCTTGCAGCCGCCATCTCGGGTGACTCTTCCATGCTGATTCAGGGCACTGCAGGCACCAGCGAGGAAGCCATCCGTTACGGCTGGAATTACGCCCGCCTGCTCTCCGAAGGCCCCAGCCGTGCAGCGCTGGTGGAAAGCCCCCTGATGCGCACCATGCAGGAAGGCAAGCTCTGCCGCATTGAAGAACTGACCCGCATCCCCAGCGACGTGCAAGACACCCTGATCACCGTGCTCTCCGAGAAAACCCTGCCGGTTCCCGAACTGAACACCGAAGTGCAGGCGGTCAAGGGGTTCAACGTGATTGCCACCGCCAACAACCGGGACAAAGGGGTCAATGAACTGTCCAGCGCCCTCAAACGCCGCTTCAACACCGTGATTTTACCTGTGCCAGACAGTGCAGAAGAGGAAATCCTGATCGTGCAGCGCCGGGTCAACGAACTGGGCCGTGCCCTGGAAATCCCCAGCGAACCCCCCGCCCTTGAAGAAATCCGCCGCATTGTCACCATCTTCCGTGAACTGCGCAATGGCGTCACCGAAGACGGCAAAACCAAGCTGAAAAGCCCTTCTGGAACGCTGTCCACTGCAGAAGCCATCTCGGTGGTGGGACAGGGGCTCAGTCTGGCTGCACACTTCGGAGATGCCATTTTGCGGCCCCACGATGTGGCCGCAGGTCTGGTGGGGGCCATTGTGAAAGACCCTGTGCAGGACAGGGTGGTCTGGCATGAATACCTGGAAACCGTGGTGAAAGAGCGCTCGGGATGGAAGGATGTCTACCGCGCCTGCAAGGAAGTCAGCTGATGACCGCTGACCTGAATCAGGCCCTGCAAGACTTTTTAAATGACCTGAACGACGTTGCAGAAGACCACGGGGAGATCTTTGACACTGCCGTTCGGGAGAATCTGTTTGAGGCCGTGTACCTGGGATTTCTGGTGCCCAGGGCAGGCTACAAACTCCCAGACCGTTTTGGCATGTACAGCGAAGCGGCCAATGCAGCCATCAAAACAGCCCTGCAAAAATACCTTGATGCTGCCGTTCCACTGGCTGCAGATCTGACCCCTCAGGAAAGGCTGGACGCTTTCCAGAACCCTGAAGTGCAAACCGAAGACGGCCTGACCCCGGATGAATTTTTCGGGTGGATCGAAAACATCACCGACCTGAGCAACTGATTTTGACTTTTCCGGAAAGGACCCCCGATGATCCAGCTCCTTGACTTCCTGAAAACCCGCGCCTTTGCTGGGGTTCCCCTCGGGTCCAGCCCCGAGGCCCTCAAGGCTGCCCTGGGTGAACCCACCTACGAATACACCGACACCTTTGCCCACACGCTGGAATACGGCCTCTTTGAATTTGCCTTCTCCCCCAAAAGCCGCCAGCTTTACATGATCCACACGCAGGACTTCGAGGTGCCCACCCTGGGAAACACCCAGGAACTCGACCCCTGGGTGCTGACCGCTGGCGTGCACATCCTGGACACCATGAAAGCTGCAGATGAAGAGGGCCTGCAATACACCTACGACCCCGAAAACCTCACCCTGAAATTTGCCTCTGGTGTGGATCTGGTGTTCTACGGAGACACCCCGGCCACCTCCACCATTTATTCCATTGAAGCCAGAGACATGGCGCTTTACCAGGGGGATCTGGAAGGATAAGGGGAGAGGGCATTGGCGTTGGAAAGGGCGCAGCACGCTGCGCCCCTACACAAAAACACAGGGGTGCATACCAAAAGATGGAAGATTGGCAGCAGATTGAACAACAAATGCGTTTACGGATCTGGGGTGGATTTGAAAACCCAGAGGATTTCAAACGTTGTTTTGTGGTGGATTATCTTCAAGACTGGCAAGATGCTGAGAACCAGCGATTGTTTGAGATCCTGACAGATCGCCTGTTCGAGGAATACAGGTCAGAACAAGCAACCTGGGTGTTCCCCACTGACCATGACCTGTTGCAACAGGCATTTGAAAGCATGGAGCATGAAGGAATTCTGGTTCTGCAGAACCTGCAAAGCACCAATTCATCCGCACCTTATGAGGCTCTGGAGGAATTGAAAGAACGCCTTCTGGAGTTTGATTTCATTTATTTGCTCAAGCAGTTGGGGGTGCTGGATCCTTTTGATAAAGAATTGGATGACAATTGTTATTATGGCTTGCTGCACTCTGAGCCCGTGAAGATTAAAGGTTATGTTTATTACACGGGGTATCGGATGGATGATGCAGTCAGAGGCAAAGCATTTTACCTGGGTTATCAGGATTTTTATGAAAACCTCCAGATCAAACAAGACATTGCAGAAACCATCTTCAGAACCCTGAAGACCACCGGTTTGCAGGTGTTCTGGGATGGGGAAGCCAGCCGCAAAATCGAAGTCCACATGAAGTGGCAGAAAAGAGCGTGAACATGTCCAACGTGCATCTTTTTGGCATCCGTCACCACGGGCCGGGATCCGCCCGCAGCCTGAAAGCGGCCCTGGAACGCCTGGAACCCGATGTGATCCTGATTGAAGGCCCCCCCGAGGCCGAACCCCTGCTGAATTTTCTGGAGTCCGAAGACCTGAAACCTCCGGTGGCCATGCTGTCTTATGTGCCGGAAGACCCCAGCCGCTGTGCGTTTTTCCCTTTTGCGGATTTCAGCCCAGAGTGGATTGCCATGAAGCACGGAGTCCAGCATGGAGCACGGGTGCGTTTCATGGACATGCCGCAGGTGCACTGGCTGGCCCCCCGTGAAGCCGCAGCAGAAGAACAGATCGAGGCCAGCCCTTTCCAGAAAGACCCGATTTCCCATCTGGCGGAGGCTGCAGGTTACTCCGACAGCGAGCGCTGGTGGGAACACCATGTGGAACTGCGGGGCAACGAGGAGGGCATTTTCGAGGCCGTGCTGGGGGCAATGGGTGCTTTACGGGAGGTTCTGGTGGCTCCCCATGATGCCCCAAGACCTGCTTCTCCTTTCGAGGAGCAGCGTGAAGCCTTCATGCGGGAAAGCATCCGCAAAGCCCAGAAAGACGGCTTCGAGAAAATTGCCGTGGTGTGCGGAGCGTGGCATGCTCCGGCCCTGCTGGACCCGGGCAATGCAAAAGCGGACAAAGCCCTGCTGAAAGACCTTCCGAAAGCCAAAATCGCCATGACCTGGGTGCCCTGGACGCATGGTAGACTGGCCTTCAGTAGTGGGTATGGTGCTGGGGTGGAATCTCCCGGTTGGTACTCCCACCTGTGGCGCAACCCCGAGAACCCCACCGTTTCCTGGATGGTGCGGGTGGCCCAGCTTCTCAGAAGCAAAGATCTGGACGCTTCCAGTGCCTCTGTCATTGAGGCGGTGCGTCTGGCAGAAACCCTGACTGCCCTCACGCAGCGCAAGGTGCCCGGTCTGCCTGAATTGATGGACGCGGTGCGGGCGGTGCTGTGCTTCGGGGACGATGGGATGGTGCAGGTGATCCATCAGGAACTGATCCTGGGAGAAGAACTGGGAACGGTGCCTGCAGAAGTGCCCAGTGCGCCCCTTTCCAGAGATTTGCAAGCCTTGCAGAAACGCCTGAGGCTGTCTCCTGCGGCTGGAGCGAAGGATCTGGACCTTGATCTTAGAAAAGAGAACGATCTGGAACGCTCCCAGGTGCTGCACCGCCTGAGGCTTCTGGGCGTGAACTGGGGGGAAATCCGTCCGGTGTCCACCAAGGGCACGTTTAAAGAAGGCTGGACCCTGCAGTGGATGCCCGAGTACGAAATCCGCCTGATTGAAGCCGGGCGTTACGGCCAGACGGTGGCCTCTGCCTCAGAAAACCGGGTGCTGGAAATCACCCAGCAGGCCACCACCCTGCCAGAAGTCACCCAGGTTTTGCAGGACACTTTGCTGGCCCACCTTCCTGAAGCCACAAAGCGCACCATCCAGAAACTCAGCGATCTGGCTGCCAGCAGCACCGACGTGACCCACCTGATGCAGGCCATTCCCAGCCTGGGACAGGTGGCACGGTACGGCAACGTGCGCCAGACCGACACCCAGCTTCTTTTGCACGTGCTGGACGGATTGATTGCCCGTGTGTGTGTGGGCCTCTCCAATGCTGTGGCCTCTCTGGACGATCAGGCGGCAGACCAGATGCAGGAACGGGTGCAGAGCACCCATGCTGCCCTCAGAAACCTGCAGAACGAGGAATACCTGAAAGAATGGCAGGGCACCCTCAAGAAAATTTCCAGCCAGGGTGGCGTGCATGGTCTGGTGGTGGGTCGGGTGGTGCGCCTGCTCAGCGACGCCAGAGAATTTAATCCTGATGAGGTCGCAAAAGCCTTCCGTCTGGGCCTCAGCAACCCCGAACCCGAACAGGCCGCCAACTGGGCCGAGGGTTTCCTGAAAGGCAGCGGTCTGGTCCTGATCCACGACCACAACCTCTGGAACCTGCTGGACCACTGGGTCACTGAACTCTCCGAAGATGCTTTTCAGCGCATTTTGCCCCTGATGCGCCGCACCTTCTCCACTTTTGCTCCTGCAGAACGCAAGAAACTCGGAGAACAGGCCAGACAGGGTCAGGGCACCCTGACCGCACAGCAAGAAGAGGGCATCAATGTGCAACGGAGCGAGAAAGTGCTTCCTTTGCTGCACATGATATTGGGGAGTGCATGAGCCAGCAGGAACTTCTGGAAATCTTTGCCCGGCAGGTGGTGAAATATGCCCGTGATGATGTCATCACTTTCTTTGATGATTTCTTCACTGGCAAAACCCGCAGCACAACAGGTCAAATCCTCCTGCAGAAGTATCAGGAAGCAGAGAACAAAGAGCATTTCTTAAAGGAATACATGATCCCATACGCGGTTGACAGTGCCATTGAGGTGTTTTTGCAGGTTTTTGACACCGACCTCAGGTTCAAGATCTCCATTCAGAACCAGCAGGGTGAATATGTGGACGCCCTGGACCTGACGGATGGTTGTGAGGCCGAGTATGCAGGAGAAGATGGCTGGGCTGAGAAATACTCCATGCACAGGCTGGGCCTGCTTAAAGTGGAGCATGAAGAGACCTCAAAATCCATGAAGCGCATTCTCAAGAAAGATGATGGTGTCTAAAACAGATGACACCTGTAGGGGCGAGGCATGCCTCGCCCTCACCCGCCCCCCAAATTCCCCCTTTAAAGGAGAAAACCATGAACTTGCGTGAATTGATCCCTGAAGAATGGCAAGCTGTTTTAGGCGATGTGCTGGATTCCCCCAGATTTGCTGCCCTCGAAAAACACCTCTCTGAGCAGTACCAGAACCACACCGTTTACCCTCCCAGAGAGGATTTGTTTTCTGCCCTCAGGCTCACCCCTTACGAGAACGTGCGGGTGCTGATTCTGGGCCAGGACCCTTACCACGGGGCAGGTCAGGCGCATGGCCTGAGCTTCAGTGTCAAAAAGGGCGTCACCCCGCCCCCTTCACTGAAGAACATCTACAAGGAATTGAAAACCGATGTGGACTTCAAAATTCCGAAACACGGTGAATTGATCTCCTGGGCAGAGCAGGGTGTGTTGATGCTCAATGCCGTACTGACCGTGCGGGAGGCCGAGCCGAACTCCCACGCCAACCAGGGCTGGGAGGAATTTACGGATGCCATCATCCGGGCGGTGAACCGAAAAGAGCAGAGGGTGGTTTTTATCCTCTGGGGAAGTTACGCTAGGAAGAAGAACAAACTGATCACTGGCCCGCAACATGTGGTGCTGGAGTCAGGCCACCCGAGTCCTTTAAGTGTGAAACATTTTCTTGGCAGCCGTCCGTTCAGTCGCACCAATCAGGCACTTGAGGAGGCAAATTTGCCCCCCATCAACTGGCAACTCCCGGAGGGGTAATGTCCGAAAAGTGGATAGCAGAGAGCTTGCGTCAGATGTTTCCGGCCATGCAGGTCAGGACCAGGGACACTGAGGTCACGTTCTCGCTTCCCGGAATGAAGGGTTCGGTGCGTGAATTTGCCCGCCAGGAACACCCGACCATGGTGCAGGTGGGTCTGGTGTTTCAGGTGATCCTGGAAAAATTCCCCGGTTCGGCCCCTTTGCAGGAGAGCATCACCGAGTTTGGACAGGACGCGCAGGAAGCCATCCATGAGGCCTGTCGCAACTGGCGCAACTCGGTTTACGAGGTGCTGTGGCAGTGCATCGAGAACATGGAGCCTGAATACCAGGTTTACAGCCTGAATGCCGAGTTTGGTTTATTGAGAACCTGGAAGGTTTACGCTGGCACCCCGCAGGTCAGAACCCCCAGTCCTGAAACCCGTGCTGCAGTCCTGAGCCATTTTCATTCGCAGCCGTGGGTGGAACTGGTGAACCAGCGGGCCATTCCCACCGACTTCACCGAGTTTGGGGTCTACGACTGGCGTCTGGTGATGCACTCCATGGAGGGCAATGAACCTTTCGTGGAGTGTTTGCTCAATGGGCTTCCCTGGGAACTCGGGACCGAGGCGGTTTTTGACCACACCCTGAAGCCGAGGGGTCCTTTCAAGCTGTTCAAGGTGCATTTCATTTTCATTCCCGAGGAACAGCGGGTGCTGCAGGCAGGGGAGATGCGTTCTTTCATCAACCAGATGCAGACGAGGCGCAAACAGTGGTGGCAATTCTGGAAAAGGGACTGACCTGAGGTTTTGGTCAGTCCCTTCTGGTCATTAGACATCAGCGGTTGCGAAAAGCCATCTGGTTTTTTGCAAAGAACCGCATGGACAGCCGATAAAGCACCATGAAAACCAGCACATTGGTCAGCAGCACAGACCCCAGATGCAGGGTGCTGGCCTGGTTTTTCAGGATGTCGATGATCAGGAGCATGTTGTTGATCACCGGGGCAAAATACAGGGCATTGTGGCTCTGAAAGTAATCGGAGAACTGGATGATGAGGGCCGAGGTGGCAATCACAATCCCGATGGGGGCCACCCTGCTCTGGGCTTCCTTGACGCTTCTGGAGGTCATGGAGATGTGGTACTGCACTGCACTGCTGATCAGGGCAAAACTGAACAGCACCAGTGCGACCAGCAGGTAACCCATCAGGTCCAGCTGAATGCCCTGTCCGAAAAGCTGGGTGTAACTGCTGCTCACGCCTTTCAGGTGGTGCAGGATTTCTGGCAGCACCGTCAGGGTGAGGATTCTGGAGAGGGAAAGCCCCAGAAACACGCAGGCACTGCTGATCAGGCTGATGACAATGACTGTGAGCAGTTTGGCCTGCAAGACCATCTGGATGGGAACAGGGGCGGCCAGCAGGTTTTCAAAGGTGCCTTTTTCCCGTTCTCCTGCCAGGGTGTCAATGGCCGCAGCCTGGCCTCCGATGATGATGAACTGGATCAGGAATATGGGGATCAGGAAGAACAGCATCCCGTTCTGCCTTTCCTGTTTGCTGGCCGTGTCCTGATAGGCCAGCTGGAAAGCCGTGGGTCCTTCAAGGGGCCTGAGCTGTTTGTCCACTTTCTCGTAAATCAGACGCACCTTGAGGTTTTCCAGGGCCTGTTTCAGGTTGCTGCCAATCAGGGCACTTTTCTGGTTGGTGCTGTTGAAGTACAGCTGCATTCTGGCCTCAGGCTGCCCCAGAGGCTTGCTGATGTCCAGGACCACAGGATGTTTTTTCAGGCTCTCAGGATTGATTTTTGCCAGGGGCACCAGCTGGAACGTGCTGCCTGTGCCGCTTCCAGTTTCCAGGAAGTCCCTCTGTTCTGGAGTCAGGTGTTCCAGGTGTTGCACGGCCACCTGCTGTTTCTCGGTGCTGGTCTTGCCAATGAAATTCCCGTACAGCACAGGCAGACCCAGCATCAGCACCGGAATGATCAGCAGGGGCACCAGCACACTGGCATAAAAGGCTTTGCGGTCCAGAATGAAAGCCAGAATTTCCCTTCTGGCAATGTGCAGCAACGGGGAGAGGTTCATGCGGGGGTTCATGCTGAGGCTCCTGTCCGGGAGAGGCGCAGGGCCTGCGAAGGCATCTGGATGCTCTCAAAGTAGTGTTCCTCCATGGACTGGCCTTTCAGCAGCAACCGGTTGCGGGTGGTTTCACTGACCACCTGTCCCTGGTCCAGAATGCAGATGGTGTCGCACAGGCGCTCGATTTCTTCCATGATGTGGGTGGAGTACAGGATGGTGCGTTTTGCAGAACGGTAGTAGGCCACAAAATCAAAGAGGGTTTTGCGGGTCAGGATGTCCAGGCCGCTGCTGGCCTCGTCCAGAATGAGCACTTCGGGTTCGTGCAGGATGGCCCGCGCAATGATGATTTTCTGGCGCATTCCTGTAGAAAGCTGTTCTGCGGGTTGCAGCAGGAAGTCCCGGAAGTGCAGCACCTCGTCGAGTTCATCGATGCGGCGGTCGATCTGCTGCCTCTTCAGGCCATGCAGGTGCCCGAAGAAATGCAGGAAGGCTTTTGCGCTGCTCTGGTCATACAGGTTCATGCCACCATTGACCACCCCAATGCGGTTTCGGTGCAGGACGGGTTGCTGAAAAATGGAGTCTCCCCGGAAGGTGATGCCTCCCTGCTGGGGTTGCAGGGTGGTGCAGATCATGCGCAGCAACGTGGTTTTTCCTGCCCCGTTGTTGCCCAGCAATCCGTAAATGCCTCCCGGGGGAATGGTCAGGTTCAGGTTCTCGAAAACGGTGTGGTTTCCATAACGGTGGGTCAGGTTTTGAATGTTCAGCATGGTTTCTCCTCAATCCAGCAGGATGTTTTTTCTGCGGATGGTCCACTGGACACCCCACAGCACAAGGGCTGAATACAACAGGGTTTTGGGGATGGCGACGACCAGCTGGGTCACATCGCCAGGGTAAAAAGGCAGGAGTTGGCCTGCCACCGACTGTCCTCCCAGAAAGTAAGATCCCAGGATCAGCAGGACAGAGAGACCAAAAGTGGAGTTGATGGTTCTGGCTCCCCTGTTCAGGCTGAGGTGGCTGCGGTAGAGCAGCAGGGAATACAGGTTGGTGCACAAAAAAGCCGTCAGAACCAGCAGTGGAAGGCTTGCAGGAAAGGTGTGGCTTTGCAAGCTGTACCTCAGGACCATGGGCAGGTAAAGCGTGGTGGTCAGCAGGGTGACCGCAAGGTTCTGGGCCAGTGAAATGGCCGGGGTGCCCAGTTCTGCCCGCAAAATCCGGGGGATGCTGCCTTTGAACCGGCTGCTGAGCCGGGAAGCCAGCAGCACACCGGTGAGGCTGAACATCAGGGTCAACTGGGCCTGAAAGAGGTTCAGGTCCTGCGCAGGATCGCTGAAGGTGAAGGCCAGAAACGCAACCAGCAATTCCAGCACACAGAAGGTGCGCAGGTAATACTCGTGCAGCATCAGGCGCACCAGGGTCAGGATTTTAAGCATGGGTTTCTCCGTACAGGCGGTCATGGTTGATGCTGTTTTCCATGCCCAGCAGCCCCGCAAGGTCCATTTCGCCGCGTTCCTGGAAAGGACGGGTGGTGGTGACGATCTGGTTTCCCACCTGCGTTTTGAAATGCACATCCACGTAATCCAGCACATCGATGGGACACAGGCTGTGGTTTTTGATGGCCAGGTATGCCGTGCTGGTGGAGAGCAGGTCGTCCAGACGGTGGGAGATCATGAAAGAGCATTGGTTTCGGTGATGGGTTTTGAAGTATTCCAGCACCCTGTTGCGGGCACCATCGTCCAGACCCACGGTGGCCTCATCCAGAATGAAGATGCGGGCCTGTTTTTTGGCCAGACCCTGCACCCAGTTGAGTTTCTGCAGCATCCCATAAGACAGATCCTGCAGGGTGCTGCCAAAGGCATCGAAGTCCAGGTGTTCAGCGATCTGGTGCATCAGTTTGAGCTCCAGTCCCCGAATGCCTGCCATGTACTTTAGAAAGTCACGGACCCGCAGATCCAGCCCGTAACTGAGGGTTTCAGGAATGTAAGAGATGCAGGACGCAGAGAGGGGTTTGCCTTCAAAAAGGATCTGTCCCTGTCTGGGATGCAGTTCTCCCAGCAGCAATTTGACAAAGGTGGATTTCCCGCTGCCATTTTTGCCGATCAGCGCATAATTTTGCCGGGGCAAAGTCAGGTTCAGGTCTCGAAAAATGGTTTGCTTTTCAAAAGCGAATGAAAGGTTCTGGAATTCCAGCATGGTGACTCCTGTCAGAGGGGTGGGCAGGTTTGTGACACAGAAAACCTGCCCATGAATCTTAGCGTGCGGGGGTGCTGCAGAACAGCAGGCATGCGACAAGCAGGATCACCAGGGGCATACGAATCTCCTTTCATATGGGTTGTGCATTTCAGGGAATTGCTCCTCTGATGGAAGCCATTAAACCAGCCGGGCCGCACATCCCAATCTCACCCCATCCACAAAATGAACTTGCTGCAAAAAATATGCTATAAACAAAATACATGCCTTCATTTTCTTGATATGGTAAAATCTCTGAAAGGATACCCATGACCACAAACCATTCAACTGAAAACAATTCAAGCCGTCTGGAACGCTGGAGGCTCATCCTGGGGGGCCAGCAGGACGGCACCGGATGCAAGCTGCAAGGTGAAGCCCTGCGCATGGACCGGGCTTTAGAAGCCCTCTACGATTCAGACCGCTCGGGAGGCCTGGGTTCCAGTGCCCCCAAAGCTGCAGCCTGGCTGGGAGACATCCGCAAATTCTTTCCCAGCAGTGTGGTGAAAGTCATGCAGAAAGACGCCTTCGAGCGCCTGGGCATGGAACGCATGCTGCTGGAACCCGAATTCATGGAAAACGTGGAGCCCAACGTGCACCTGGCCGCCACTTTGATCGGTCTGCAATCGGTGATGCCCAACAAGGTCAAGGACACCGCCCGTCTGGTGGTGCGCAAAGTGGTGGAAGATCTGGAACGCAAACTCGCAGAACCCATGCGTGAAGCCGTGACCGGAAGCCTCAACAAGGCCATCCGCAACAACCGACCCCGCCACAACGAGATGGACTGGAACCGCACCATCCGGGCCAACCTCAAGCACTACCAGCAGGAGTACAGAAGCATCATCCCAGAGCGCAGGATTGGGTATGGCCGCAAGAAATCTGCCCTCAGGGACATTGTGCTGTGCATCGACCAGTCTGGCAGCATGGGCACCTCCGTGGTGTACTCCAGCATCTTTGGAGCGGTGCTGGCCTCCATCAAGGCGGTGAGCACCAGAATGGTGGTCTTTGACACCGAAATTGTGGACCTCTCCGACCAGCTTTCTGACCCGGTGGAAGTGCTGTTCGGGATTCAACTGGGTGGAGGCACCGACATCAACCGGGCCATGGCCTACTGCGAAACCCTGATCGAGCGCCCGGAGGAAACCATTTTCATCCTGATCAGCGACCTGTACGAAGGGGGAGACCAGAAAGCCATGATCCGGCGTGCAGGGCACCTGAAAGCCTCCGGGGTGCAGGTGGTGGCCTTGCTGGCCCTCAACGACGACGGTCAACCTTCCTTTGACCACCGTGTGGCAGAGGCTTTCGCTGCCTTTGACATCCCCAGTTTTGCCTGCACCCCGGACCAGTTCCCGGACCTGATGGCAGTGGCGATCCAGCGCAGACCCATCTCCGAATGGGCGGCCAGTCAGAACATCGTGCTGGCAGGTGGGGCAAAGCAGGGCGGTTAAACTTTCAGACTGCATTCTTTTTCCCCGTTTTTTCTCTGGCTTCCCTCTAACCTGATTTCAATTCAAGCAGGAGGGAACCAACCATGAAAAAACACGTACTGGCTTTTGTGATTGTGCTGTTTGCTGCTGTGGCCCACGCCGAAACCACTCCTGATTTCACTTCCACCAGTGCTGGCATCACCATCATCATTTCTCCCTGTGGGACCGGAGGAACCATCACCCTCCCACCCCTGCCCAAAATTTGAGGATGACATGACAGGCTTCAATCTCTCCACTGCAACCCCCATCATGGACGTGTTGCGCCGCCGTGCAGTTTACTGGAATGGTGAACAGGTGGACCCCTTCGTCCAGCAGCAACTTCTCATCGAGCTGGAACTGCTGGAAGGGTGCCGGGACCTCTGGTGTGTCCAGAGCAGTCTGCACCGCCTGGAGGTGCTGGAAGACCACCTGCCCTCCATTGATGTGACCCTGCTGCACGCTCTGAAAGAAGCCGTACAGAACTGGCTGGAACCGCAAAATTCCAGGGGGATGGATTCATTCGATCAACAGCAAGAATGAGTCGTTGAAGAAGACAACAGTTTACAGTGAACAGTCCACAGCAAAAAATTCTGAGGGCAACTTGAATCAAGCTTCATTTGCATCCTGGTGGCAATTTTTGCTCTCACTGAAAACTGTGAACTAAAAACTGTGAACTGACAACTCTAAATCAGGAAGACAGCAGAACCTCATAGGGCTCGGGATGGTCTCCGAGCTCTTCTCGCATCAGGCGGGCGTACTGCTGGTAGGCCCGTTGTGAGAGCTGCACATCCCCTTCCCGGTGGTACAGCCGGATGATCTCCTGGTGGATGGGCAGGCTCAGGGGATCGAGCTGCAGGGCTTTCTGGTAGGCCTGCAAAGCCCTGGTCAGGTGGGTTTCATTTCGGGCACGGGTCAGACACAACCTCACCATGCATTCCCGCAGGTGATCGCGGTGCTGCAGGATCCATTCCGTGTCAAAGGCAGGCAGGAAATCCCCCTGATACCCGGCAAGGTCAAAATCAGGATCATGTTCCAGGTGCAAGGCGTCCAGTTGCACATCCAGCTCAGGGCTGAGAGAATACTGTCCGTTTTCAAAGGGCAGCGGGTTCAGCACGCTGGGATGGTGCTCCATCAGCACCGCCCGCAATTTGCGCACGGCCACCTTGAAGTACCCCACGTGTTTTTCCTCTCTGGAGCCTTCCCAGAGGGCATCCACAATGCGGTCCCGGTGGGCGCGGCCATGCAGGGCCAGCCACACCAGCAATTCTCCAGCCTTGGCGAAAGGCAGGTGCAGGTCACCTGCAGCGGTCAGCACTTTCAGGCGGCCCAGCGTGAAAATTTTCAGCACCGGTTTTTGCAGGGCCGAACTTTCAAAAGCCAGGGTTTTGTTGTGCAGCAGCAAACCCAGATGGTGGTCTCTTCGGAGCTGGTGCTGCTCTGGATGGTTCTGCAAGTGTCTTTTGAGGGCATTCAGGGCAGCAGAATCCAGCTGGCCTTGCTGTCGCTCAAGTTCTGCCAGATGGCTCTCTGCCCGCAAAGCATGCACGGTGTCCTGCCCAATCAGGGTTTCAAAAAGCCGCTGGGCCTCTCTGGATTCCCCCTGCTGAAAAGCGAGCAATCCCTCCACAAAGCGGTGCATGTCCGAAAATTTCTCTGGTGGAGGGGTGCAGAAGGCAAGGTGCTGCGCTGCCTCCCGGGGCCTTCCAGCAATGCACAGGCTTTCGGCCAGGGTCAGGCGGATGCGCACCTCCAGAGAAGTCTGACCTGTGTCCTGGCTGTGCTGCAAGGCCTCCTGCAAGTGGTCCATGCCGCCTGAAAGGTCCTGCAGGGCCAGATGGATCTCACCCAGGGTTTCCAGCAGCACCGCCAGAAAGGAATTGCGCTCCACCCGGGCAATGGGCAGGGCACGTTCCAGAAGTTTTCGGGCCTCCTCGTATTCCTGTTTGCGCAGGTGCAGGTGCGCCAGATCGTTGAGGATGGTGATGGTGCGGGCAGGCATCTTCAGGGTTTCAAAGTGCAGCAAAGCCTGCCGGAGGGTCTGCTGGGCCTCAGAAAGCAAGGCAAGCTGTTCCTGACAGTTGGCAATGATGTACAGGCTGAGCCCCACCTCCACAGGAGCCTGCTGAAACAGGGCCAGGGTGTGCGCCTGCTGGGCCGATTGCAGGGCCTCCTGGACTTCCCCGAGGTTCATCAGGGCATGGGATTTCAGCCAGTGCAACCGGATGTCTCTGGGGTAGGCATGCAAACTGTGCTCTGCGTGTTTAAGCTGCTGCACATGGTCTTCTCTGCGTCCCTGCCTGCTGTACAGGCGACCCAGATGGTACAGCACCTGTGGGGTCTGCAGGTGTTCCACCGATCTCAGCAGCTCTGCACCCGCTTTGCCATTCCCGGTTTCAATCCAGGCAATGGCAAGCTGGGCCTTCAGGGTGTCGGACAGCACCTCCAGCGGAAAATCCTGCAGCACCTGACGGATCAGGAGCAACTCTGCACGCTGGCTGTACCCCTCGATCAGACGCTCTGCCAGTTGAACCGCTTCCCTGTGCTCTCCAGCTTTCAGGAAATGTTGCAGGGCACGCAGGTTCTCCTCCTGCTCCTGGTGTTTGCGGGCCGCGCGGGTGTGCAAGGTGCGGTACAGCTCAGGATTCTTCTTCAGTTCCCGTTCCAGCGTCTGGGTCATCAGGTGGTGGGGCAGGTGACGCCCTGCTCCCAGTGGGGTGAGCGGAAGGCCCAGTTTGCGCACCTCATCCAGCCAGCCTTCTGGCAGCGGAATTCCGGTGGCAGCAGCCATCTCCTCACTCCACACATCCAGCACAGCCGCCTGGGGAAGGTGTTTTCGCAAAGCAGAGGGCAGGGTGTCCAGGCTTTCCAGAATCAAATCTTCCGGGGCGTAATGCAGAGAAGCCTCACTGGAAATCAGGGCCAGACCTGCCGCCCAGCCCTGCAAAGTCTGGTGGGCATGCAGGGCATTCCCGGCATAATGCCTGGCCTGCAAATACAATTCTGTTTCCTGAGGCGTGAAAGACAGCTGATCTGGACCCAGCAGGAGTGCCGTTCCCTGGGCCAGGTGCCTTGCCAGACGGATGGGAGGATCCATGTAAGTGCTTAAGAGCACCTGATGTCCCTCGCTCAGGGCATCAATGAAACTGTCCAGCTCCCGTCCAGCCTCGCCCCCCAGATGCTGCACCCCATCCAGAATCAGGCGCAGGTTGTCCGGGATGGTGTTGAGGGCCTGGGCCAGAAGCCGCAAGGGCGAGGAAGGATCCAGTCCCAGTTCCAGTGAAGACAGGGCCAGTGCCATGGAATGCCGCAGCATGGCCGGGTCTGCATCGTCCTCCTGCAAAGACAGCCACAGAACTTTTTGCGGACTGGTGCGGGCAAACTGCGCCAGCAAAGTTGTCTTGCCGTACCCTGAGGGGGCCAGCAACACAACCAGTTTGTGATCCTGCGCTCGGGCCAGTCGCTCCAGCAGCAAGGCCCGGGGAAGCTCCTGTTTCAGGGCCTGGGGTGGACGGTGAATTCGTTTCATGGACAACTCCCATTCAGGGCCGTCTTGATGTGTGTGCAAATCAGCACAGGGGAAGAAGTCAGGCTTTCAGTCTTCCTGAATTGTCCGTTCGCCTCCACCCTGCAAGCAGTGACCGCAGTCACCGATCCCCATGAACAGCGGGGAATCCGTGAAAATCCCTTCCCATTTTACGGGTAAACCTCTGGAAAAAGAGTCAGAGGAAACCCCTAAGGGGGAGGGAAGCCGAGGGCAGAGCGACCAGTGCGACGCGGGTCGTCCCGCAAGCACGTTGTAGGGTCAAGAGAGGGCAAAAGACAGCAGAAGGCAGAGGCATGGGACGAAATGTTCAACGGGTTGTAGGGGCGCAGCACGCTGCGCCCTGTTGGCAGGAACCTCGAACAAGACTGTGCCTGGTCGTCTCAATGGCAGAAATATCGATGGTCTTTTCATCGCTGTTGGCTGAACCGCTGGCAGAGCTGGTCTCAACGACTGTAGCCCAATGGAAGAAACCTCAAATCAGGCATGCCTCGCCCACCCCCAAAAATAAACCCAATCCAATTTGAAAGGTGCCTGCAAAACCTGGGAAAAGTTCGGGAAACACCCAGGAAAAACCAGGCAAATTTGAGGCAAAAGGGTGAAAAACGGTTGCAAAGGGGCAAAGCGCATACTTCATATCAAGAAGCGGGCGAGAAGGACAGCGAACTTCAGAGACAGGCTTCTGAACAACAAAAAGCAAGAAAGTGCAAGGCAGTGCATGACAGTGAAGGAAAGGAGTTGGAGATGCAGAAAGCGAATTTCTGGGCAGAGGAATCCCAGGTGCAGGACACCTCACCCACCGAAGATGTCAACATCTTCTGCTTTACCGGATTCAGGTTCATTTTCGAGGGCGAACTTCGTCACCCACAGGCGTTTGAGAGCGAACTGGCTCTTGAGCTTGAGTGAAATTTGAGGAGGAAACGTTATGGATAAAGGCATGTTCTGGACCACCGATGCAAGCGTGTACAGCGAAGAAGTGAGTGTCAACATTCTGGCCCTGACCGGCTATGTGCTGGTGTACTCCAACACCGACACCGACACCGAAGCTTTCGAGAGTGGCCTCGCCACCGAACTCGAATAAGCTGCTGAACTTTCAAACCCACCCCGGGAATTTTTAAACGCTCTCCCAGACAGGGAAAGCTCAAGGAGGAACTTTTATGGACAAAGGCATGTTCTGGATCACCGATGCAAGCGTGTACAGCGAAGAAGTGAGCGTCAACATTCTGGCCCTGACCGGTTATGTGCTGGTGTACTCCAACACCGACACCGACACCGAAGCCTTCGAGAGCGGCCTGGCCGCCGAACTCGAGTAATTCAGCGCTTCTGATTTCACAATCCGCCCTTCACCCCAACGCAATTCACTCCTCTGCAAACCAGAGGATCCCAAAGGAGAAACACCATGGATAAAGGCATGTTCTGGACCAACGATGCAAGCGTGTACAGCGAAGAAGTGAGCGTCAACATTCTGGCTTTGACCGGTTATGTGCTGGTGTACTCCAACACCGACACCGACACCGAAGCCTTCGAGAGCGGCCTCGCCGCCGAACTCGAGTAAGACCAGAAACACCCCAAAAACCAAAACGGAAAACCGAGCGGAGAAACCTGCCTGAAGAGGGTGGGTTTCTCCGTTTTTTCCCTGATGCGGGAATACCCTGACCCTACCCCATTCATGGAGGTGGGCAGCATGCAAATTCTCAAGGCAACAGGACTGAAAAAACACTATCGGGTGCGTGGCGAGACCGTCGAAGCGGTCAAGAACCTCAGCCTCAGCTGTGCTGCGGGCGAAGTGGTGGCTTTTCTGGGCGCGAACGGCGCTGGGAAGACCACCACCCTGAAGATGCTCACCGGTCTGGTCAGGCCGGATGCCGGAACGGTGGAGGTGTGCGGAGAGGACCCCAACCGGGACCCGAAAGCCCTGCGCCAGATCGGTGCTGTGCTGGAAGGAAACCGCAACCTGTACTGGAAACTGTCGGTGCAGGAGAACCTGGAGTACTTCGGGGTCTTGAAGGGCCTGAACCACAGGCAGGCCCGAAGCCGTGCTGCCGAACTTCTGCAGCGCTTTGGCCTCACCGAGAAGAAAAACACCCTGGTGTTCCAGCTCTCCAGAGGCATGCAGCAGAAACTGGCCATTGCCCTCAGCGTGATCCACCAGCCCAGACTGCTGCTGCTGGATGAACCCACCCTGGGTCTGGATGTGGAGGCGACCCTGGGGATCAAGAGCATGGTGATGGAGCTTGCAGAGCAGGGTCAGGCCATATTGCTGACCACCCACCAGCTGGATGTGGCGCAGGAGCTCTCCACCCGCGTGGTGATCATGCGCCAGGGGGAAATCCTCACCGAGAAACCCACCGGGGAACTGATCGCCGAGTACAGCGGTCAGTCTTACACCATCCAGTTTGCAGGTGAGCTGGACACCCTGCAGCAACACAAGCTGCGCTCTCTCCCTGTGAACGTGCAGGAAGACAGACTGCTTTATTTTGGCTCACCTGCAGGACTTTACGAGGTGCTGGATGTGCTCAGACCCCTGGACATCCGCCATCTGGAACCCACCATTGCAGACCTCACAGACATCTTCCTGCACCTGCAGAAAGGAGCCCTCCATGTTTGAGCTGTTCTTTGCGGAATTCCGGCGCAGCGCCATTTTGCTGAAGCGCTACATGGGCAACACCATCGGCAGCATTCTGGGCATCACCATTGTGTTCCTGGCTTTGTTTTTTGGTGCGAAATACATGTCGGGCCTGAACCAGTTCGGAGACCGTCTGGATTCCATCGTGGTGGGGTACACCCTGTGGGCATTGATTCTGTTCATTCTGGCAGACATCAGCAGCGACACCAGCCAGGAAGCCCAGAGCGGAACGCTGGAGCAGGTGTGCCTTTCCCCTTACGGCCTCACGAAGATTTTTGTGCTGCGCACCTTTTCAAACACCATCTGGATGGTCCTCAGCAATGCCATCATCCTGACTTTGATTGTGCTGCTGACAAAAGTGCACCTGCACATCAGCGTGTGGGTGCTGGTGCCCGTGGTGACCACCATTCTGGCCGCTTACGGACTGGCCTTCCTGTTCGGGGCACTGGCCCTGGGTGCCAAGAAAGTGCAGCAACTGCTGAACCTTGTGAATTTCGGGCTGCTGTTCCTGATGATGACCCCCTTCGAGCAAAGCCCTGCTCTGGTGCAGAAACTCCTGTCTGTGCTGCCCCTGGTGCCCAGTGCCATTGGCCTGCGGGACGTGATGGTGCGCGGGGAAAGCCTGCCTTTAGAGCAAATCGCCCTCATGCTGGCCAACGGCCTCTTGTGGTTTGCCCTCGGGGTGTGGGTGTTCAGGAAAGCAGACCGGGGTGTGCGTCTGCAGGGTGTGCTGAACAGCTATTGAGAGCAGCAGTCAGCGGTCAGACAGCAGCTTTCAGGGTGTGCAGCAGCTTTGCTTAAAGCATAAGAAAGATCTGGGTTTTCCTGGGTTGAGCATCATGACCTTCTGGCCCCAGCGCATCTTTCACCTCTGAAGCACCGTTCAAACCCATTCACATCATCAGCATTTGTGGGGAGCAACATGACACTGTCACATGGTTTTCAAGTCCTTCAGCGCAAGGCGCTGTCTCATCTGGGAGGGGAGTTTCTGCAGCTCAGGCACGAGAGTGGTGCCACCCTGCTGCACCTGCAGACCCCGGATTCCAGCCGCGTGTTCACCACCTCTTTCTACACCCCGGTGCCAGACGATTCTGGTGTGGCCCACGTGCTGGAGCATCTGGTGCTGTGCGGATCCCGGAAGTACCCTTCCAGAAAGACCTTCTTCGAGATGCAGAGCCGTTCCTTGCGCGATTACATGAATGCCAGCACCACCCGCGACTGGACTGCGTTCACCTTTGCCAGCAGTGTGCCGCAGGATTACTGGAATTTGCTGGACGTGTACCTGGATGCCTGCTTTCATCCCTTGTTGCTGGACAGCAGTTTCGATCAGGAAGCCTGCCGGGTCACGGAGACAGGTGAGTACCAGGGCGTGGTGATGAACGAGATGAAAGGCGGCATGGCCAACGCTGCCCGTGTGATGCGCGAACAGGTCACCCGTGCGCTCTTTCCGGGCAGTGCCTGGGCCAGAAACTCCGGGGGAGATCCTGCAGCCATCGTGAACCTGACTGCAGATCAGGTGCGGGATTTCCATGCAGAGCATTACTGTGCAGCCAACACCTGCTTTTACAGTTACGGCGATGTGAAGCTTTCTGACCTGCTGGAAAAGCTGGATGAGGTGCTGAAACACGTTCCCGTGGGCCAGCCTGCTCCCAGAATTGAAGCCCTGAATCCTCCAGTGTCTGATCTGATCTGCACCCACCCCAACACCGATCAGGTGCTGCTGGTCTGGAAAACCGTGCACCAGAAAGAAGGGCTGGAACATTTTGCCCTGAGCCTCTTGACCTTCATTCTGCTGGGGCACACCGCTGCACCCCTGCAAAAAGTGCTGCTGAAACACGGTTATGCGCTGGCAGATTGCTCTGGCTTTCACTCCGAAACCGAAGAAGCGGTCTTTGCTGTGGGCATCAAAGGCACCACCGATGCAGATCTGATTGAAAGAGAGGTGCTGGCCTGCCTGCGTGAACCTGTGCCAAATGACCTGATCCAGGCGGCCCTGACCCGCTTTGAACTGGAAGACCGGGACACCGGACACGCCCAGGTGCCTTATGGGGTCAAGTTGCTGTTCAGCGTGCTGGGCGCACACCACCACCAGGCCAGCAGTGCAGAGGCCTGCTCGATGGGAGGCTGGATCCAGCAGCTCAGAAGCATGGAAGATCCTTCAGGGTTTTTGCAGGGTCTGGTCCAGCAGCACCTGATGAGCCAGCAACCTTCCAGAATCGTCATGAAGTCTGGTCCTGCAGAGCAAAACTTGCCTGAATTGAACCCGGAAGATGTTGCTGCAAGGCTGGAACGCCAGCGCACAGCAACTCCAGCCCTGGACACCTGCATCCTGCCTGCCTTAAAGCTGGAAGACCTGAACCCGGAAACCCCTGAAGTGGCCCACGACCTGCACCTGATTGCTGGTGTTCCTGTGCAGCAGGTGGTTCTGGCAGAATCGGGCCTCACGCACCTGACCCTGACGGTGGAACTCTCTGACCTGACTTCTGAGCAGTGGGAACTGCTCACCACCTATCAGGTGATGCTGGGCCGCTGTGGGACAGAAAAGCAGACTTTTGCAGCGCTGGCCTCCAGCATGCAGGACGCAGGCGCCCAGTGGACCCCTGCAGTGGACATCTTTCACAGCCCGGAACATTCGGGCCTGGTGGGTGCTCAACTTTTGATCCACCTGAGAGGGCTTTCAGAGCGCATCCCTCAGGCACTGGAAACGCTGGGAAGCTGGCTTGCTGGCTTGCAGTTCACAGCCCAGGAAGTGCAGGCCGTCCTGAAGGAGCGCATCAAATTGATGGAAAACCAGATGGTGGTGGCCGGGCACCAGTTCGCTGTGCTGCAGGCTTCCAGAAGGCTGAACCCTGCTCTGCAGTGGAGAGAGCAGCTGGATGGTCTGACTGCTTTGCAGACCCACCATCAGCACCTGCAGGATCCCGACTTGCTGGACAGGCTTCAGGACCTGCATGAGTTGCTGTTCCAGCAATCCAGAATGCAGGTGGTGATCTGCAGCAAGGAAGACACGGGACTGCAGGCTTTGCCTGATTTTCTCGCCCGGTTCCCTCAGGGTGAAGCTGTGTTGTCCCAGAAGGTGGTTTTCCCTGAAACAGCAGCCTCTGCCCCCATCTGGAGGCAGCACATCCCCAGTCCGGTGTCTTTTGCAGCATGGATTTACCGCACCGTGCCTTATCTGCACGACGATGCGCCGGGGATGTACCTGCTGGCCCGCATCCTGCACGACCATTTCCATGTGCAGGTGCGTGAAAAAGGCGGGGCTTACGGCGCGATGGGCCGGGCTGCACCTGAACAGGGCCTGCTGATCTGCGCTTCCTTGCGAGACCCCCAGGCAGAGGCCACCCTGAAAGTGTTCCAGCAGGCCAGACAGCTTGCAAAAGACATCACCCCAGAGCAGCTTTATGCTGCCAAACTCTCCAGTTTCCGGCAGATCCGGCCCCTGGTGTCCAGTGCAGCCCAGGCCCGCAGAACCCTGATGGATCAGGCCAGAGGGTACACCCCCCAGGTGCGCACCGCTTTCATGCAGAGGTTGCTGGACACGCAACTTTCAGTGCTTCCTGCTCTGGCAGAGAAACACTTGCAGGGCGGCGCAGGAGCCATCATCGGACCAAAAGCGGAGGAGGTGCCCCATGTCGTTGCAGGTTGATCGGGTGTTCCAGCAGTCCCTGAAGTGGGTCATGGACCATCTGGAGTGCTTTGACCCTGGGCATCCTTACGTGCAGGACCACACCCTGAGGGTGAAACCCTTTCTGGAACTGGTCTTTGTGGTGAATCCTTTTCTGCGCATGAACCTGGAGCGGCAATTCCCAGAGCTGCACACCATCCGCCACTTCATCGAGCGCACCTTTGAAAGTTATGATTTCCCGGCCTTTGCCCACCATGACCCTGCTGGCCTGATGGTTTTTGCCCTCAGGAACGAGTTCTTCAACATCACCGGGCAGCCAGAGCGCTGTGCAGATGGTTTGCTGGAGGTTTTCCTGGCTTCCAGGCTGCACGAAGTGGTGGAGCGCAGCCGCATTCCTTTTCGGGTGATGGATTTGCATTACGCACTGGACCGGGCCACAGGGCAGTTTGATCCCGTGCTTTACCTGCCCCTCTACCAGAAAACCATTCTGGCAAAAGGCCGCAGCCTGACCCAGTGCAACACCAACGACCTCTACAGCATCACCCACACACTGTTTTACCTGGCAGACCTTGGGCAGGTGCCCTTAAAGCAGGTGCTGCCCGCAGAAACGCATGATTTGCAAAGGATGCTGCAGGATGCCCTCGCCATGATGCTCAGGCAGGACAACCTTGATCTGGCCGGAGAATTCCTGATGTGCCTGGCTTTTGTGGAGGTGCTGGACACACCCATCACCCGCTTTGCCTGGAACCTGCTCTCAGAGCGTCAATTGTCTTCAGGGGCCATGCCTGCCCCCACCTACAGCCCTGAAAAAGCAGCACAGATGCAAGAGGATGTGCAGCGTTACGAGTTCACCCAGTGCTACCACACCACCCTTGTGATGCTCGGCGCAGCGGTGATGGTGTACGGAAAGCAGGTGGTTGCATGACCCTTTCCAGACTTCCCGAAACCGCCACAGACTGGCTGGAGGTTCTGAATGGCAGCCTTCCAAAACGCATTTTTGTGCAGGAGGTGGAGCAGGATTTCTCTCAGCTGGCCCAGATCAGCCGGGTGCTGCTGTGCCTCCCGGAAGAGGTGCTGCACGAGCAACTGGGACACATCCCCCGCCTGCTGAAAGCCGTGCAGGCCCTGCTGCACTCCCCGATCTGGCTGGACACCCTGATGCGCAACCCCTCCCTGCTGATCAGCAGTTTGCCGCTCCTCAGGCTGTACCGCAGGTCTGGCGGCCCCCGCATGGAGCAGGTGCTGGAACCCATCCACAGGCTGCTGGCATGGAATTACATCCAGGACAGCGAATGGATGCCCCCTTACCTGCTGGAGGTCAGCGTGTCCATGCAGGAACTGGGCTTCTCTGGCTTCGATGTGTTCGATGTAGAGGCTGCTTACGACAGCACGGTTTTGCCTGTGCATGTCCCGGCCTGGATGTGGTGCTACGAGAAAACCTCTGTGCTGGATTACCTGCTGAAGGTGGCTTCCACCGCCCGGTTGCAGGTGCCCCAACACTGGCAGGTGACCTGCACCGCCGAACTGCTGGCCAGCCTGAACGGACAGGCCCTGAAACCCCTCAGCAGCGCATTGTTGCATTACGCCCTGACTTCAGGCACGGACAGCCGTCTGTACCAGCAGGCCATTCAAAAAGCCGTGCAGCTCAGGCCCGCCTCGGTGTGGGATGCGGCCAGCAGCAGCGCCGATCTGGCCATTGCACTCATTCGCAAGGAGATGTTTTATGTCTGAATTTGAAGGTTGGTCCAGTTCCCAGCAGGAGAATGCTGGCTTCAAGAAGTTCACAGCAAGCACCTCCCCTTCCCACCTGGAGGGGACCAGGGCCTCTGACCTGATTTCCCTGTTCAACTGGAAAAGCGTTCAGGCCTGGGCCGAACTGAAACTGCATGAACCCCACCCAGAACATCAGCGTGCATTGTTGCAGGACATCGTGCAGATGTGCAATGGGGAACCAGAAAGCCTCAATGCCGAATGGTCAGAGCCACCCGCTCCCCGTCCCGTGCTGGACTGGCTCCTGCTTTCGGATGAGGAGCTTCTGGCCCAGGTGAGGTACAGTCTGCATCACCCCCCCAGGCTGGAACAGGATCATCTGGCGGTGCTCCCCGCCTGCGCGATGGTGGCCTGCCGGGAATACCACCTGCCTCTGGCGGCAGATGTGCTGAGACTCATGTTGTACCTGAACCTGCAAACCCCGGTGGTGCGCGAAGTGGCTGAATTTCTGGCTTTTCAGCAGAAACCGGATGGCAGTTGCGGGTTCATCAACCCCCTCAAACCCACCCCTTTCGAGGCGGGTCAGGGATTTGCTGAATTTCATTTGCCCGCCACGCATGCCATTGTGAGGGCACTTCAGGCACACCGGGCGCAGCATGCCCGCACGGAGGACAGACCATGGACTTTCGAATTGAACACCTGACCCACCGTTATTCAAAAGAGAAAACCGCTTTGCAGGACGTGAATCTGCAACTGCAGCCCGGAATCATTGGCCTGCTGGGACCCAACGGGGCCGGAAAATCCAGCCTGATCCGCATTCTGGCCACCCTGACGCGGCCCACCGAAGGCAAACTGCTCTGGCAGGGCCAGGACATCACCCGCAACCCACAGATTCTGCGTTCCAGACTGGGCTACCTGCCCCAGGATTTCAATGCCTACCCCAACCTCAGCCCGCTGGAATTTCTGGATTACGTGTCGGCCCTGAAGAACATTCCTGCTGCAAAAGCCAGAAAACGCTCGCTGGAACTGCTGGAAGCCCTGAACCTCTCCAGTGCCCTGCACCGCCCCATCGGAGATTTCTCCGGTGGGATGCGGCAACGGGTGGGGATTGCCCAGGCCCTCCTGGGAGACCCTGAACTCCTGATTCTGGATGAACCCACCGTGGGTCTGGACCCCGAGGAGCGGGTGCGGTTCAGGCAACTGCTGCTTTCGCTGGCAAAAGACCGCATCATCCTGATTTCCACCCACATCGTTTCGGACCTCGAATCTGCGGCCCGTCAGGTGGTGTTGCTCTCCCAGGGCCAGGTGGTGTTCCAGAACGAGACAAAAACCCTGCAGGACAGCATGAAAGGCAAAGTCTGGAACCTGCTGGTCTCCGAGCAGGACCTTCCAGAAGTGCAAAGCAGGTACACCATCAGCGCCAGTGTGCAGCAGGAAGATGGTGTGCTGGTGCGCGTTCTCAGTCAGACGGCTCCATCCTCAAAAGCTGTTGCAGCAGTGCCCACCCTGGAAGACGCCTACCTGTTTTACACCCGCAAAGAGGAGGTGCCCCGTGCGCAGCTTGCGCCTCGCCTCGGCTGACCTGAAAGACCGGTTGCGCAGCCCTTACGTGATTCTGGCTTTGCTGGTGATGGTGGTCCTGACCAGCTCTTACCTGCCTGCAAAAGACGCCAGTTACGTGACCCTGATCGCCATGAACACCCGTGGAATTTACAATTCCGCCTGGGTGGGTTTGGTGGTGGCCATTCTGGGGGCCATGCTGTTCACGCTGCCCGGATTTTATCTGGTGAAAAATGCGCTGGAACGGGACCACCGCCTGGGGGTGTGGCAACTGGTGTTCAGCAGCCCCATTCAAAAATTCACCTACCTGTGCTCCAAAGCCTTCAGCAACTTTGCCCTGCTGTCCTTTTTGGCCCTGACCGTGGCCATCACAGCCCTGCCCATCCAGCTTTTCCGGGGAGAGGCTGCAGAGGTGCATGCGGCACAGCTTTTCTTGCCCACCCTGTTTGTCACGCTGCCCAGCATGTTCCTGGTGAGCTGCCTTGCCGTGTTCTTCGAGGCTGCCAGAGGCCTCAGGGCAGGTGCAGGCAACCTGATTTATTTCTTCCTGTGGTCCGGTCTGGTGATTCCCAGCCTGGCCGTCAATGCCCACTTCCCTGATCCCCTGGGGGTGGCTGCCATCATGAAAGACATTCTGTACAGCATCAGTGCCCAGCCCAACCTGCAAGACATCAACATCGGGGTCACGGAGAACCTGAAGGTGCACACCTTCACCTGGACCGGATTTGACTGGACTCCAGCCTACCTGCTGGGCCGTCTGGGCTGGATGTTCGCTGGACTGCTGCTGCTGGGCTGGGGTGCCGCCATTTATCAGGCTCCACGCAAAACCGCTTACCGGGCTGCAAAGACCTCCCAGAAACCTGTCAGAGGGATGCGCCCCGGTCCAGTGTGGCTCACGGTTTTGAATCTGGAACTGCGCATTGCCCTCAAAGGCACCCCCTTCGGTGCGCTTTTGCTGGCTGCCGCACTCTGGGCTGCTGGATTTGTGTTCCCACAGGTCATGCTGCCCCTGCTCCTGGTTGCCCCTGTTCTGGTGCTGTCCAGACTCGGAAGCAGCGCTTACCAGCACCAGTTGCCCGGCGTGCTGTTCACCACCCTGAACGGAGACAGGTTGCTGTTCTTCAAATGGGCTGCGGCAGTCCTGATCAGCTTTGCCTTGTGCAGCAGTGTTTTCCTGCGTTTCCTGGCAAATGGGCAGGTGCTGGAAGCCCTCACTGTATTGGCTGCAGCCCTGTTCACAGGCACCCTCAGCATTGCCCTGGGAGCCCTCAGCCAGAACCACACCCTCTTCGAGGTGCTGTACTTCGTGCTCTGGTACCTGGGCGCATTCAACCACTGGCCCGTGCTGGATTACACCGCTTCCGCAGCCCTCCCGGTGGTTGTGGCGCTCAGTGGGATCCTGCTGTTTTCCGCCCAGACCCTGCAAACCACCCGCCTGCGGGCAGGACTGCTGCACTGAAAGGAGGATGCCCATGACCGTCATTCCCTGGACCCCCTCCGAAACCGCCCCCGGCGAACACCAGATTCTGCAATTGCACTTTCTGGGACAGGAACACGCCACCCTCTCTGGAGAGGTGATGAAACTCCGCCGCCGTTTCTGCGAAATCCTGGTCATCCTGGCCACCAACCCCTGCGGGGTCACCAGCAGCAAACTGGGCATGGAACTCTACGGAGAGTGGAGCGAAAGCCAGAACCAGGCCCTGGAAATCCACCGCCTCTCCAAACTGGTCCCCATCCAGAGCAGACCCTACCGCGTCACCCTGCGCCTGAAAGCCGACTTTCTGGACGTGCAGAACCTCCTCATGCAGGGCAGGCTTGCAGAAGCCGTGGACCTTTATCAGGGCGAACTTTTGCCTTTCTCGGATGCCCCTGCCGTCAGCGACTACCGGGAATACCTGCACGAAAGCGTGCGCAGTGCCGTGCTGGGCAGCCAGGACCTTGATCTGGTCTGGAAATTTGCCACCCGCTTCCCCGAAGACCTCGAAATCTGGGAGCACCTGCAAAAAGTGATCCCTGTGCAGGACCTCAGGCTGGGCATGGTGCGGGCCAAAATCAAGGTGCTGACCAGGCGCCTGCAAGTCAGTTGAGCTGCTGCCCATGAGCGGCACGGAATTTGCAGCGACGGTGCCGAGAGCCGAGAGCCAAGGGCCGAGGGCCGAAAACCAGAGGGGCAGACCAGTTGGACCCTGTTTGAGATCAAGAAAGCAGGCAGAAGGCTCAGGCAGAAAATACATGATGCTTCAGCTTTCTGCCTGCTTTATGGCCCAGAACTTGGGCGGTCCATAACACTTCGAATTCCCCTTTTTGTCTTTAGCTCTCGGCCCTCGGCTCTCGGCCATCTTTACTGCTTGTTCGCTTCCATTGGCTTCTCCACCCCAGGCTTCAGGTGCTTCAGAAACCCCAGAATGTCCCTGGCGGTGTCCGGGTCCCAGCGGTTCATGTGCAGGTGGCCTCCGGGCAGTTGCAGCATCACGCTGTTGGGGTTTTTCCCGTGCAGCAAAAAGAACTTCTCTCCATTGTCTGCAAAGGGCACCGTGCGGTCGTCTTTGCTGCCAATCACCATCAGGGGCACACTTCCTGCAAAAGCTTCGGTCATGGGGTCGTGCAGCAGGGGATTTTCAGTTGCAGCCGGATCGTGCTGGTAAGCCACCTGGATTTCCTGCACCCGACTGGCATCTGAGCCCTGGTAAGCGGCCAGCATGTCCACACGGGCATCGATCAAAACCAGGGCACTGACCGGATAGAGGGTTTTTTGCACACTCAAACTGGCAGGCAATCCACCCATGCTGTAACCCAGAGCGAAAGTCTTCCCATTGAAATGGAAGCTGCTGCGGGCTTCCTCCCAGATGCTTTTCAGGTACAGCAGGGCCTTCTCGTTGCCCCAGGTGTTGGGTCCAGCGTCATTGCTGATCAAAACCGCAATGCCATCGTCCACAAAAGTCTTGAAGAACTGCATCAGGTGCGGTTTCTGCAGGGTCGCCTCGGAGGTGTTGCCCCTGGAATGGGACACCACCATCAGGCTGCAGGCTTTGTGTTTGCAACTGTGCGGCACCCACAGGTAGGCATCCCCCTCGGTGTGGGGAAGCCGCATCAGGGCACCCGCCCCCACCGGATTGAATTTGCCCGCCTGGGCCGTTGCCAGCAAAGAAAGCGAAAGGAAAATCAGGCCAGCCCTCATCAAGGGGGTAGTGTATCAGGCTTGACCTTTCGCAAGTATGAAAACCCAGGGGGGTGTCTATGTTAAGGGGGGTTCATAAAGGCTGAGGGCCGAGAGCGCAGCGCCGAGGGCTAAAGAAAGCTTTTGTTTCAGCATTGTGGTTGGACACGCAGCTCAAGCTGTTGCTTTTTATGCTCTCGGCCCTCGGCTCTCGGCTTACTGCATGCGCAAATCATCCAGCTGCTGGTACAATTCCCGTTCCTGATCCGTCAGGGTTCTGGGCACCTGGATCTGCACTGTGACCAGCTGGTCTCCGGTGTACTCCTTGTGCTTCCAGCCCAGACCGCGCAGGCGCAGGGTTTTGCCGCTGCTGGTGCCTGCAGGGATGGTCAGTTCCACGTTGCCTTTCAGGGTTGGGACTTTCCACTTACCGCCCAGAACAGCCACGGTCACTGGAACGGCCACAGAGACCCGCACGTCGTTTTCGTCCAGGGTGAAGGTGGAATCGGGGTTGACATCCAGACGCAGGATGATGTCCCCGCCTCCGGGTGCTTGCCCCCTCAGGCGCAGTTTCTGGTGGTGCCTGGTATAAGGCGGAATGTTGATTTCCAGACGCTTCCCATCCACCTGAATGGTTTTGGGTCCGCCAGAGTAGGCTTCCTGAAAGGTGATGTTCAGGCTGGCCTGCAGGTTCTGGGCCTGGGGTTGGCCCTGGAACCCGCTGCCAAACATGTCCCCAAAAGGAGAGGGTCCTCTTCCTCTGGCCCCACCCATTCCAAACAGTTGCTGGAAGAAGTCGCTGAACTGGCTGGGGTCAAAACCTGCCGCTCCGCCGCCCTGGAAATCCTGAGGATTGAAGCCGCCTCCGGGATAGCCTCCTGGGGGAACCTGCCCGGTGGAGCCGAACTGGTCATAATATTTTTTCTTCTCGGCATCGGAGAGGACCGCGTAGGCTTCTCCAATCTCCTTGAATCTGTCTGCAGCGCTGGGATCATCCTTGTTTTTGTCTGGATGGTATTTTTTGGCCAGCTTGCGGTACGCCGATTTGATGTCATCTTCGGAGGCGGATTTGCTCACCCCCAGGATGTCGTAGTAGTCCTTATATGCCATCATTCACCTCCTGCTGCGAAGCAAAAAGTTCACAGTTTACAGTGGACAGTCAAGACAGCAAAAGTAAGGGTCAAAACTGTGAACTGTAGCCTGTGAACTGTAAACTTGCTGTAAACTTACTTCTTGCTGACCACCACACGGGCTGGACGGATCAGTTTGCTGCCAATGCGGAAGCCGCTCTGGTACACCTGCACGATCACATCGTCCTGTTCGCCAGGGACCACGGTCAGGGCTTCGTGAAAGTTGGGGTCAAACTGCTCCCCTTCTTTCCCGGTCTGCTCCAGACCCAGTTTCTCGAAGGCGCGGATCAGGTTGTTGTACACACCCTGGATGCCTCCCAGAACACTCTCGGGGTTCTGCTGGGCAGCTTGCAGGGCACGGTCCAGATCGTCGTGGATGGGAAAGAGGGCTTCAGCAGCCTTGCCCACTCCTGCGCTCTGGGCGTCCAGCACATCCTGGTTGGTGCGGCGGCGGTAGTTCTCGAAGTCGGCGAGCAGGCGGGCGTATTTGCCTTTCAGATCACCTATTTCTTTTTCGAGTTCATCTGCGCGCTGGAGTTTGGCCATCATTTCCTGCACACCAGCCATCATGTTGGGGTCAAAGCCCTCGGGATCAAAGCCGCTGGTGTCCTCTTCGGTGTTTTCTTCATCCACCTGGTCTTCGGTCAGGTGCTGGTCTTTCAGGTTTTCTTCGCTCATGGGAGGCTCCTTGCAAAAAAGTCCCCCCCATTAAACCCCGGGGAGATGCAGAACGCTGTCCTTTATGGAACAGGTTGAGCTGGGGTTCAACGAGAGGGAGGGGATGAATCAGTCTGCGGGTTTGAAGTCGGCGTCGATCACGTCTTCGTCGGGCTTCTGGGCACCTTGCTGTGCACCCTGGGCATCCTGACCCTGTGCGCCCTGTCCGGCGGCATGGAGTTCCTGATGGACGGCTTCCAGACGGGATTTGATGTCGTCCAGTTTGCTGTTGTCAGCATCATCCCGGATGGCCTGTTCAGCTTCCTCGGCAATGCCTCTGGCTTTGTCTTTGAGGTCCTGGGGAGCGCCAGCGTTGTCTTCGATGGCCCCGAGCACCTGGATGCGCACGCTGTCCAGGGTGTTTTTCTTCTCGGTGCGCTCTTTGCGCTGCTTGTCGGCGTTGGCGTTCTGTTCGGCTTCGCGCACCATGCGGTCCACTTCGCCTTTGTCCAGGGTGGTGGTGTTCTCGATGCGGATGCTGGATTCTTTGCCGCTGGATTTCTCTTTTGCGGTCACGTGCAGGATGCCGTTGGCGTCGATGTCGAAGGTCACTTCGATCTGGGCCTGTCCGGCACGCATGGGAGGAATGCCTTCCAGTTTGAAGCGGCCCAGGGATTTGTTGTCGGCAGCCATGGGGCGCTCACCTTGCAGCACGTTGATTTCCACACCAGGCTGGTTGTTTTCAGCGGTGGTGAAGATTTCGGTTTTCTTGGCGGGCACGGTGGTGTTGCGGGTGATCAGGGGGGCAATCATGCCACCTTTGACTTCCACACCCAGGGTGAGGGGGGTCACGTCCACCAGCACGATGTCGCCGAGGGCAGAGTCACCGGTGATGATCCCGGCCTGAACGGCAGCACCCAGAGCAACGGCCTCGTCAGGGTTGACGCTCTCGTTGGGCTCTTTGCCCATCAGGTCACGCACGATGCGCTTCACGGCGGGGATGCGGGTGGAACCCCCAACCAGAATCACTTCGTTGATGTCGCTGGCGCTCAGCTTGGCGTCATTGAGGGCCTTGGTCACAGGGTCTTTGACGCGGCGCAGCAGGTCAGCGGTCAGTTCTTCAAACTTGCCACGGGACAGGGTGCGCTCAAGGTGCAGGGGAGTGCGGGTCTCGGGGTCAAAGGTGATGAAGGGCAAAGACAGGGTGGTTTCGGTGGCGCTGGACAGCTCGATCTTGGCTTTTTCAGCGCTTTCGATCAGGCGCTGCAGGGCCTGGGGGTCTTTGGTGAGGTCGAAGCTGTGCTCTTTTTTGAATTCGGCCACCAGCCAGTTCACAATGGCGTGGTCAAAGTCAGCACCGCCCAGGTGGGTGTCTCCGTGGGTGGATTTCACTTCGAAGACGCCATCACCGAGTTCCAGGATGGTCACGTCGAAGGTTCCGCCCCCAAGGTCGAAGACCAGCACGGTTTCGTTGCCTTTTTTCTCCAGACCGTAGGCCAGGGCAGCGGCGGTGGGCTCGTTGATCACGCGCAGCACGTTCAGACCAGCGATTTCTCCGGCCTGGCGGGTGGCTTCACGCTGGCTGTTGTCAAAGTAGGCGGGCACGGTGATGACCACGTCTTTGATTTTGGTGCCGACTTTGGCGCTGGCATCGTCCACCAGTTTGCGCAGCACTTCTGCAGAGACCTGCTCGGGGGCGAGGTCTTTGCCGTTCACTTCAATTCTGACGGAGCCGCCGGGGCCTTCTTTGACCTTGAAGGGGCTGCGTTTGGCTTCTTCTTTGACTTCGTCCCAGCGGCGACCAATGAAGCGTTTGACTTCAAAGAGGGTGGCGTGGGGGTTGAGGGCAGCCTGGCGTTTGGCAATCTGGCCGACCAGACGGTCTTCGCCTTTGTAGGCCACCACAGAGGGGGTGGTGCGTGCGCCTTCTGCGTTGACGATGACTTCGGGTTTGCCACCTTCCATGACGGAGATGACAGAGTTGGTGGTTCCCAGGTCGATTCCTACTGCTCTAGGCATGTTCAAGCTCCTTTACAGTGCTTTGGTGTTTTTTCTTCCAGCAAGCCATAAACAGGCTTGTTACAATGATCATCATAACCATGAATGTAAGCTTTGTCAATAGACTTGAGTGTTATACACTCAGGAAATGTAACAAAAATGTGATGATTAAGATTTCTTTGTGACAGCGGTTCATACGTTTGTAAGGAAAACGTGGCTAAAATAGGGTATGAACCTCAGGGGACTCAATTATTGGTGGGTGTTTCTGGTGGTGGCCATCCTGGCCATCATGATCAGCGTGGCGGTCCGCAACACCCCGAGCACCGCAGTCAGCATCGGCGAATTCCAGAAGCAACTGCAAAGCCAGCAGGTTCAGTCGGTGACCCTGGTTCCAGAAGGTGCCACCACTGAGGCGCAGGCCACCCTCAAAGATGGCAAGACCCTGATCACTGTTCGCACCCTGAACAACGATCCCCTGCTCAGCACCAGCTCCCTGCAGAAATACGGGGTCAACATCAACATCCAGCCCATCAGCAACTTCAACTGGTGGAATTTGATCCTGCCCCTGACTTCCGTGGGTGTGTTCATTCTGCTGATCCTCTGGATGAACCGCAGCGTGCGGGCCAACTCGGACGCGGGCGTGACCCAGTTCAGCAAATCGAGAGCGCATGTCTTAACCGAAGGCTCAATCAAACTGACCTTCAGTGACGTCGCAGGCTGCGAAGAAGCCAAATACGAACTCCAGGAAGTCGTTGAGTTTTTAAGGAACCCTGAGCGCTTCCACGCCCTCGGAGCACGCATCCCCCACGGCATTTTGTTGGTCGGCCCTCCCGGAAGCGGCAAGACGTTGCTCGCCAAAGCCGTCGCAGGTGAAGCCCGCGTCCCCTTCTTCAGCATCAGCGGCTCAGACTTCGTCGAAATGTTCGTCGGCGTCGGTGCCGCCCGTGTTCGCGACCTCTTCGAGCAGGCCAAGAAAGCCGCCCCCTGCATCGTCTTCA